>JAGVGA010000060.1 GCA_020057345.1 Candidatus Omnitrophota bacterium
AATCCGAAGACCTTCATCCCTCACGCGGCGTCGCATAGTCAGGGTTTCCCCCATTGCTAAAGATTCTCGACTGCAGCCTCCCGTAGGAGTCTGGACAGTATCTCAGTTCCAGTGTGGCTAAACATCCTCTCAGACTAGCTACCCGTCTTCGCCTTGGTAGGCCATTACCCCACCAACAAGCTGATAGGACGCGAGCTCCTCCTTAAGTAGCAGGCCTTACGGTCCCCGCCTTTTACTACGTCTACATAGTAGTCGTAGTCACATCTGTCATTACCCCAAATTTCTCTGGGCTATTCCAGTCTTAAGGGTAGATTGCTCACGTGTTACTCACCCGTTTGCCGCTCTGTCGAAAAACTCGTTAAGCCCTTCCTTACGGTTGAGCCTCACTCATCTTTAAACATCGCTCGACTTGCATGCCTAATCCACACCGCCAGCGTTCACTCTGAGCCAGAATCAAACTCTCCGAAAAAACTTCGGGGTGTCGACCTCTCTCGAGGCCGTCACCACATTCTTGGCTATTTAATCAAAGAGCAAATGAAGTCTCTGCGTACTTTGCAGAGATCCCAAAAAATCTTTTCCTTGCTTCATTCCCTAAAGCCCCTTATTCACAGCTGGGCGAGGGAAAATAAAAAAGGCATCGAAAGATGCCTTTCATAAAGTCTACATCTCGACAATAAAAACTTAACCCGACGTATCCCTGTTAGGGACGATCCTGTTAGTTTTCAAGCTCTAGTCACCTGTCTTTTGAAAGAAAAACCCATTGAAAGGGTGACTCTCTTTATAACAAAACAGCTATAACTTGTCAAGTATTTTTTTAAAATATTTAAAGACGAAACCTCTATGTAAAACAACGGGTTACTGCTTTCTCGAAATAACGACCTTGACAAAACTTCTCTTGGCTACCTGAAGCACATACTCAGCCCCGCTCTTGAGCTCAAAATTGACAGACTCGACCTTGCGTCCGTCCACTTTGAGCGCCCCTTGCTGGATGAGCCTGCGCAGCTCATTCTTGGTGTTGTTCGTATAAAGCAGGTCCACGCCGTGATCCAGAAGATTGATGAGGGGCAAAGAATCCGCATCGATAGATATCCTTTTGACGGGAATATTGCACGGGACATTCTTATCCTTAAAGACGCTGTCAAATTCCTTGCGCGCCGCCTCAGCTGCCCTCTGCCCGTGATAATAACACACGAGGACTGCCGCTAACCTCAGCTTCGCCTCTTTCGGATGCAGCGCCTTGGCCTTCTCTAAGTCCTCCTCTGTCAGAAGTTCGTAGTAACGGCGCATCAGCTCATCGCTGATAGACATGACCTTGCCGAACATGTCGCGAGACGCTTCATTGATACCGATATAATTGCCAAGGGACTTTGACATCTTATTGACGCCGTCCGTCCCCTCCAGTAACGGCATGGTGATGACAATCTGAGGCATCTGGCCGTATTCTCTTTGCAACTCGCGGCCGACCAGAAGGTTGAACTTTTGGTCCGTGCCGCCGAGTTCAACATCCGCGCCGAGCACCACCGAATCATATCCCTGGATCAGCGGATATAAAAATTCAAGGATGCTGATCGGCCTGTTCTCTTTAAACCTTTTAGAAAAATCATCGCGTTCCAGCATGCGCGCCACGGTGTATTTGCCCGAAAGGGCGATCACATCCTGAAATTTCATGCGATCATACCAGCGGCTGTTGAAAACGATGCGCGTCTTCTTGGGCGAAAGAATCTTAAAAATCTGCTCTTTGTAGGTCTTGGCGTTCCTTAAGACTTCTTCGCGGGACAAGGGCTTGCGGATCTCCGAGACGCCCGATGGATCGCCGATGCGCCCGGTAAAATCGCCGATCAGGAAATAAACCGTGTGGCCTAGATCCTGGAAAGCCTTGAGCTTCCTTAATAAAACGGTGTGACCTAAATGGATATCGGGCGCGGTAGGATCAAAACCCGCCTTCACTTTCAAAGGCTTGCCTGTCTTCTTTGACCACTCCAGACGGGCGATGAGCTCTTCTTCGGAAATGATCTCCGAAGCGCCACGCTTGATGATTTTTAGTTGATCCCGGACATCCATATTATGCGGCAAGACCCAAGCCGATCTTCGTCTGATCGGCGTCGACCTTAATCACCTTGACCTTGATCTTCTCGCCGATTACGACTTTTTCGAAACGCTCCTTCGGGATCTCGTTGTGGTAAAGCAACCCCTCCAGCTCGTTGCCCAAGCTCACAAAAACCCCAAAATTGTTTTTGGAAGTGACTTCTCCCTCCACCTCTGTGTCCAGTGGGTACTCTTTGGCGATCTTCTGCCAGGGGTTTTCCGTCAGCTGCTTTAACCCTAAAGAGATCTTCTTGTTCTGAGAATCGACCGAAAGGACAAGCACTTCGATCTTCTGCCCTTTCTTTAAGGTGTCCTGCGGATTCTGCACGCGACGCGTCCAGGACATATCCGAAACATGGATCATGCCGTCCAGATTTCCGTCTAGCTCGACAAAAGAACCGAAATCCGTAAAGCCGCTGATCTTGCCCGTGACTTTGCTGCCCGCAGGAAATTTCGAATCCGCCTCGACCCACGGATTCCCCTCAAGCTGTTTGATGCTCAAGGAAATCCTGCGGTTGTCTTTATCGATATTCAAAACCTGCACTTCGACTATGTCGCCGATGGCAAAAAGCTCCTGGGTATTAATCGCCCTCTTCTGCCAAGAGATCTCGGAGATATGGATCAGGCCCTCGATCCCTTTTTCCAACTCCACAAAGACTCCGTACGGAACGATATTGACGACCTTGCCCTTTGTCCTCATGCCGACCGGGAACTTAGACTCAATAACGCCCCACGGGTCTGTCATGCGCTGTTTCAAACCCAAAGAGACTTTGCACGTCTCTTTATTCATCGAAAGGACCGTCACGTCGATCCTGTCACCCACCGCCACCATTTCCGACGGATGAGAGATGCGCGACCAGCTCATGTCCGTGATATGCAGGAGCCCGTCCACGCCGCCCAGATCGATGAACGCACCGAAGTCCGTGATATTCTTGACGAGCCCTGAAAGCACATCGCCGACCTTGTGGGTCTCCCAGAACTTCGCGCGGATATCCTCTTTTTCCTTGGCGACCGCCTCTTTTCTGGAGACGATCAGGCTCTTACGCAAGGTGTTTATCTTGACGATCTTGAATTTAAACGTTCCCGAAACAAGGTCGCGCTCTGAAACATTGCGGAACATCGCCAGGCTTGCGGGCAAAAACCCTTCCAGGCCATAGACATCGACGATATACCCACCCTTGACTTTCTTGCGGATGGTGCCGTCCACAAGATCTCCTTCTTTAAAACCCTGGTTGATCTTGTCCCAGCCATAGAGGCGCTTGGCCTTATCGCGCGAAAGCACGATCATGCCGTTATCGTCCTCTTTGGACTCGACATAGACTTCAACTTCCTGGCCGACAACCAGTTCATTCTGGCCGGAAAACTCCCCCTTAGCCACGACCCCCTCGGATTTAAAACCAACGTCGATGAGAACATCCTTGATGCCGATCCTGACCACTCGGCCCTTGATGACCTCACCTTCCTTGATATCCTTAAAACTGCTTTCGTACAAACTCGTTAATTCTGGATTTTTGTCTTCGAACACAAAAAATTCCCCCTTTTCATTTATTATTTGCAGCGCAACGGGCTCGGGGCCCACTGTCGCCGATTTCCCTACTCAAACCAAACGATAAAGTTAAAGTCACCTCCTAAAAAACGGATTCTTGTGTTTTATGCGGAAAAGTAATTATCCGCAAAATCACCTGTTTTGTCAACAGGATTAAAGCGACTCCTGTGGGGCAGCCTGCTTTAATTGATCGATGCAACCCATGATTCTTTTGGTTATCTCGGCATCCGTCAGATCTTTTTCTTTCGTAAAATCAACGGGTGGACCGAAAAAGACATTCACGTGCGTACGCCTAACCTTATTTTCTCCTTTTGGCAAGGCCTTCTGCGTCCCCTGCACATAGGCGGGGACAACCGGCGCGCCGCTCTTCCTTGCCAGAAATCCGACGCCTTCGAAAGCGCGTCCCACTCTTCCATCCACGCTGCGTGTGCCTTCAGGAAATAGGCCGAGGCCCTCTCCGCCTTTCAATCTCCTGAGCGCCTCCTTAACAGAAGCAATGTCGACCGCGTTCCTTTTCACAGGGATCATGTTCACATTCCAAAACATCCACCTAAAAAACAAGCCCCGGAAAAGATCAACCTTGGCCATAAAATTGAGCTGCCTCGGACATGCGACCCCGACAAAAGGCGGATCCAGGTAACTCACGTGGTTTGACGCGATGATGAATCTACCTATTTTCGGGATATTTTCTCTTCCAATGATGTCAAACGACAAAAAAAACTTCAAAAAAACAAAACAGATGAATCTCCCGACAGGATAAAGGAATCTTCTAAAAATACTTGATCTCCCTGTTGATCATCACTTCTCCGACTTTAAGTAACTCCCTGGCACGCTTGACGGATTTCGCCTCGGAGTAGATCCTCATCTTGGGCTCGGTACCGGAGGCGCGAAACATGAGCCAGCTCTCATCCTCGCAGATGAGCTTCAACCCGTCATAATCTTTGATGCGTACGACCTTCTTGCCTAAAAGCGTATCAACCTGCAGCTTCTTCAGATCCAACTCGTAATTTTTAGACTTAAGCTTCAGATCGCATCTCAAATAAAAGTAACGGCCGTATTTCTTTTCCATATCGGCCAGGTTCTTATCGATCTTTTTCCTGCGGTGGATGGACATCTCCACCAGCATCAAGCCTGCGAGCGTGCCGTCCCGTTCGGGGATATAATTTTTCAGGCCCATGCCGCCCGCCTCCTCGCCGCCGACCAAGATGTTCTTTGTCTCCATTAGATTGGAGATATATTTAAATCCGACGGGAGTTTCATAAAGCTTGAGCCCAAGATCCTTGGACAAATGCTCCAGCATAGTCGTCCCGGCGATGGTCGTTACGATGCCGCCGTCCCATTTCTTATCCTGGTGCAAATGCAGGGCGAGCAGGCCTAAGATTTTCTGTGGGGGGATATAATTGCCCTTGGAATCCACGGCCGCGATCCTGTCCGCATCGCCGTCTAAGATCAATCCGATGTCGTATTTGCCTTCTTTCATCTTTTTCAATATCTTGCCGACATTCTCCTCAACCGGCTCAGGCCCTTTGCCGTCAAATGAGGGGTTGACCTCATTCCTCATCAAGGTGAGTCGTATATCCGTGCCTTTTAAAACATCAGCGATGTAACTATTGCCGCTGCCGTACATCGCATCCATAAGAACACGGACCTTTGATCTTTTAAAAGCCTTCAAGTCGATATAGGAACGAAGGAAGCCCACATAATCCTTGGCGATGTTCATGACCTTGATGGTCTTGTCAGCCTTTGCGTCGTTCAAGCTCTTAGTCTTCACCTGGGAGCCTTCGATCAGGCTTTCAACCTTCTGCGTAACAGACACGTCCGCCGCCCCGCCGCTCGCATTCTTGATCTTGTAGCCGTTGAACTCAGGCGGATTGTGGCTTGCGGTTATCATCACGCCGAGATCCAGGCTGTTTTTCTTGACAAAAAAACTGAGTGCGGGAGTCGGCACCGCCCTATCCGAAAGAATGACCTCGATATCATTTGCCGCTAGCACCTCGGCCACGGCCTGGCCGAATTTTTCGGAAAGAAATCTTGTGTCGTAACCGACGCAGACTCTTCTTTTGTGATCGCCTTTCTGGATATGCTGTTTCATATAATCCGCAGTCGCCTGAGCCACTCTCCTGAGGTTCTCAAAAGTAAAGTCTTCGCCGATGACAGCCCTCCAGCCGTCCGTGCCGAACTTTATCTTTTTTGTCTCTCCCGAGTTGCTACTCGTCATTTTTGAGCCTCCTTAATGCCTCTTTCATGTCAGCCGCTTTAAATAAGTAGGTCCCCGCAGCCAGGACATTCGCTCCTTTGCGGATAACCGCTTTCGCGGTCACGTCATTGATGCCGCCGTCCACCTCGATATCGCCTTCAAACATATTGCGCAACTCAAAAATCTTCGGCAGGACCGCCTCAATAAAACTCTGCCCTCCAAAGCCGGGATTGACGCTCATCACCAAGATCCAGTCGACTTTCTCCAACAAACCCTTGATCTCTGATAAGGGTGTGGCCGGATTGATGGCGATCGCAGGCCTCTTGTTCATCTGCCGGATCTTCTTGACCAAAAGGTTCGCTTTTTTAAGCCTTGCGTTGCGGGTCTTGCCGAGCGGTTCCATATGAAAGCTAATGATATCCGCCCCGCTCTTGGCGA
>JAGVGA010000062.1 GCA_020057345.1 Candidatus Omnitrophota bacterium
AGCGACAATAATTGCATGGTGATATGGGCCGTGGTCGCTCCGCAGCACACCCAATCGGGGATCTCGACCAAGTCGATGCCTAAAGCCTTGGCGACCTCCAACGTCGAAAGGTCATACTCTTTTGCCGTTGAATGCAGCGAACAGCCCGGATAATAGGCGTATTTCATTTTTAGTCCCTGCTGAGCTTGGCTGACCTCTTAAAAATTTCTTTTATCTCTTTCTGGTTCTTCGCACGGCGCGGCAGAAGCCCTATCTTGCGCTTAAAAAACATCTTCGGGGCCAGCGTCATGTCCTTGAAAAATTCTCCGCTAAAAAAGTTGAACATGGCGATCAACCAGATCTCGTAAAGCCTTCCGAAAAGCTCTATATTCTTTAAAAATAACTTATTAAAAAGAGGTATCTTTGTCTCTTTCGGCGGGATGACACCTTTTTTATACGCGTACCTCTTTAAATAATCCATGATCTCCGCAATATCGATCTCGCACGGGCACCGGACCGTGCACGTCTGACAAGAGGCGCACAGCCAGATGGTGTTGCTGGATAAAACCTGCTCCTCCATGCCGAGTTGGACCATCCTTAAGACCTGGTTAGGGAGATATTCCATCTTGAAAGAAATGGGGCAGCCTGCCGAGCACTTGCCGCACTGGTAGCAGCGCCTGATATTTTCTCCGCACTCTTTCTCAAGCCTCTTCTGGAAAGAAGACTTGATCGTATCCTGGGAAATAAACCATTTCATGATGAATCCGCCTTCAACTTCTCTTTTCTATTTCTTTGATCAGATTATGGAAAATAAAATGGTGCAAAGGCAGGCACAGATACCAGTACGCCCTGCCAAAAAAACTTTTTGTGTCATAGTGCGCCGTGACGATCAGGTTCTTATCGCCGCTCTCTTGTCTGATATTGAACTCCAACCACGCCCTGCCGGGCAGGCGCATCTCCGCGCGCAAAAGCAGCCGCTTATTCTCCTCTATGCTTTCTATGCGCCAGAAATCTATGACATCATTGACTTTTAAAGTCGAGTAAGACCTTCTCCCGCGCGCAGATCCTACGCCCAAGAACAGGCGGTCAATGCCTCCTCTTAAACGCCACAGCCAATTGCTGTGGAACCAACCCTCCCTGCCTCCTATTTCGCATATCGACTTAAAAATTCGGGAGGCGTCTTTCTGCGTTGCGATCGCATAGGTCGTCGTGTACGCAGGTTTCCCTTTAAGCTCATGGAGCTTCAGCATCAGCTCGTAAGCCGGGTAATAGGCGTCGGACCATCGGGTGTACACCTTGTCCTGCTCTTCCCTGGACATGGCCCTGACAATCGCCTCTCGATACGAGAGCGGCTCAAACGGCAGAAATTTCCTGATCGCCGTGTCCTGGCAGATCACCTCGTTCTTCAGCCCTTCGATCAGGCATGCCGTGATCGCATCGGGGACAGGCGTCAAAAGGCTCGCGAAATAGGCGTACAATCGGATGTTAGAGAGCGGAGTAAATACAAAAAGGACCTTTTTTTGACGCAGCTGGGCCAGGATCTTCAACATCTCCTCATACGTCAAAACATCCTTGCCGCCGATATCAAAAGACCTGCCGGATGTCTCAGGCACCTCCAGGACCCCGACAAGATACTTGATCACATCCCGAACCGCTATAGGCTGGCACCTGTTTCTTGCCCATCGCGGGATGAAAATAATCCTGAGGCTTTTTACCAAATGCTGGATGATCTCGTACGACGCGCTGCCGGAACCGACGATGATAGCCGCGCGCAGAACCGTCACAGGGGTCTTGCCGTACTTAAGCTGTACCGCTACCTCAGCCCTGTTCTGCAGATGAGACGATAAAGAGCTGCGGATATCGCCGAGGCCGCCGAGATAGATGATGCGCTTGACCTGTTTTTCTTCCGCGGCTCTCCTGAAATTCCCGGCCGCATCTATGTCAGCCTGTTCGAATTTCTTCGGCCCGAGACGCAAAGAATGGATCAGGTAATAAGCCGTGTCCACGCCCTCGAGCGCCGCCCTTAAAGTGTCTATTTTCAGGGCATCGGCCACAACTATTTCCGCGCTTGGCCAAAGCGAGCTGTATTCGGGAAAAACCGTCCTGACCATCACGCGGACTTTATATCCCCTGTTCAACAGCTCAGGGACCAACCGCCCCCCTATATAGCCGGAGGCACCGGTCACTAAGATCTTGCCCAGCTGGGGCTGAAATTGTGTGGGTAAATCATTACAGAATGATTCGCTCGTGTCCCACGGCTGGATAGACGGAATATCAATCACAGGCTCATAATGGATAGTTAGAAGACTTTAGTTTACCCTTTTTGGCCCATTTTTGCAATAAAAAAAGCGCTAGGAACCCCCTACTTATGTCCAATAATTTTGCTTCCCTATCTGGAGAATTATTATATAATAGTAACCTATTATATAATAAAACACTCCCATCATGCCGCAAGAATCGATCATCACAGATTATGGCTTTGTAGGATTTTTCTTCCTCCTCGGTATCTTCTTTGTCGGAGCCGCCCTCACCGTCTCCTGGCTGCTTCGGCCGCGCGACCCGAACCCAATCAAGAATTCGACCTACGAATGCGGTGAGATCGTCAAAGGAAACTCCCGGATACAGTTCAACGTCAGCTACTACCTCGTGGCCCTTCTCTTCGTGATATTCGACATAGAAGCCCTGTTCCTGATCCCTTGGGCCGTGACCTTCCGCGAACTCGGGATAGTCTCTTATATGGAGATGATGGGCTTTATCCTGATCCTCTTGGTCGGCCTGGTCTACGCCTGGAAAAAAGGAGTCTTCCAATGGCGATGATGGAAAAAATACCCGCGGCCGACATCATACAAAAGATCCCCGGAGGAAAGATCTTTTTAGCGACAAGCGAGGCCGTCCTGAAATGGGGCAAGTCCAATTCCTTATGGCCCATGACATTCGGCCTGGCCTGCTGCGCCTTTGAAATGATGGCTGCCGGCGCTTCCCGTTTTGACATAGACAGGTTCGGCTCCGGCGTCTTCCGGGCGAGCCCGAGGCAGTGCGATGTCATGATCGTCGCAGGCACCATCTGCGTCAAGATGAATGACTGCATCAAACGCCTTTTTGCGCAGATGCCTGAGCCTAAATATGTCATCGCCATGGGTAATTGCGCTATCTCCGGCGGGATCTTTTACCACGACACCTATTCTGTCACCAAGGGGACCGACGCGCTGGGCATCCCCGTGGATGTTTACATCCCGGGCTGTCCGCCCCGCCCTGAAAACCTGCTATTGGGAATCATGAAGCTGCAAGAAAAGATAAGGAAAGAAAAACATGCGACCAAGTGAGATATTCGACCTGATCAAAGCCGAATTCCCAGAAGTGAGAGCTGAAGAAGGCACAGACGCTGTTGTCTGCCCAAAAGAAGACTTACTAAAGTTATGCCGATGGCTAAAAAATGGATCGCTCGGCTTTGACGACCTTCACTGCGTCACCGCCATAGACAGAAAAGAAAGAATCGACCTGGTGCATATCTTTTACTCGACTTCTCAAAAACACATTCTGACGTTAAAAATATACCTGGACGCAAAGGATCCGAGCGTCGAAAGCCTGGCGCCCATCTGGAGATCCGCGGACTGGTTTGAGCGCGAGACCTACGATCTGTTCGGCATCACCTTTTTGCATCACCCGGACCCAAGAAGGATATTGAACCCTTACGACTGGAAGGACTATCCCTTAAGAAAAGATTACGCGAATCCCAATTTTATCCCCAAGCCAAGACTATAGAGGAACGCAAAAGTAATGGAAGATTCTTTAAGCGCACAATCAATGAAAAAAGATATCTACACGGAAGAATTCCTGATCAATATGGGGCCGCAGCATCCTTCGACCCACGGCGTCCTCTCGCTGGAGTGCAGGCTCGACGGAGAGATCGTGATGGATTGCACCCCTCACCTCGGATATCTTCACCGATCAATGGAAAAGATCGCCGAGAACCGCACTTACACCCAGTTCATCCCGTTTACGGACAGGCTCGACTACGTAGCCTCCATAAATAATAATCTGGGCTACTGCATGACAGTTGAGAAACTGCTAAAAATGGAGGTCCCGGAACGCGCCCAGTATATCCGCGTCATCATGGCCGAGCTCAACAGAATCGCCAGCCACCTCATCGGTATAGGCGCTTTTGCTCAGGACTTAGGCGCGTTTGCAACCCCTCTGTTCTATGGCTTCCGGGACAGGGAAAAGATTCTCGAGATATTCGACGAAATATGCGGAAACCGCCTTACCTATAACTACATACGCATCGGAGGCGTCCAATCCGATTTCCCTGAAGGCCTGGATAAAAAGATTAATGAATTCATCAAATATATGAAATTGAAAATAGACGATTACGACCAACTCCTGACCAATAATGCGATCTTACTAGCGAGATCGAAAAACATCGGTTGCCTTTCCAAAGAGGTAGCGATCAATTACAGCATCACCGGCCCCAACCTGCGCGCCTCAGGCATCAGGCGGGACATAAGGAAAGACGCGCCTTACCTCGTTTACGACAGGTTTGAATTTGATGTGCCGCTCGGCGCAAACGGCGATGCCTGGGACAGGTACAAAGTCAGGGTAGAAGAAATAAGACAAAGCTTAAGGATCGTCGAGCAGGCGATCCATGCGTTGCCTCCGGGAAACCCGACATCCAAAGCCAACCGCATCCATAAACCTCAAGCCGGCGAAGTCTACGTGCGGACGGAAAATCCGCGCGGCGAGCTCGGATTTTATATTGTCAGCGACGGCTCGGCAACCCCGTACAGGCTAAAGATCAGGGGCCCCTCATTTTCGAATCTGGCTGTTTTACCCGAACTTGTCAAAGGACTAAAAATAGCGGATATCATCTGCATCTTAGGGAGCCTTGATATCGTGCTCGGAGAAATAGACCGATAATGTTTACGTTCTTAAATCTGATCTTCATGGTCATGGCAGGAGTCATGGTCCTGGGCTTTATCGCCGTCTCAGCCATGTTCCTTATCTGGTGGGAGAGAAAAGTCTCGGCGCACATCCAGAACCGGTACGGCCCGATGCGCGTGGGCTGGCACGGCGCCTTGCAGTCAGTGGCAGATGTCATCAAGCTCCTGCTCAAAGAAGACATCCGGCCTACAAAAGCAGACGCCTGGGTGTGGTGGCTGGCGCCTTTTTTTGCGGTCGTCCCTTCGGTCATGGCCTTTGTCGTCATCCCTTTTTCCAAAGAGCTCATCCCGCGAGACCTGAATATCGGCGTCTTATACATCATGGCCATCACTTCCGTATGCGTCATCGGCATATTCATGGCCGGCTGGGGCTCCAATAATAAATATTCTCTTCTCGGCGGCATGCGCGCAGCTGCCCAAATCATCAGCTATGAGCTCCCCCTCATCCTTTCGATGATCACCGTGGTCATGGTGGCCAACTCGCTGTCTATGCAGAAAATAGTCGAGGCGCAAAGCCGCTGCTGGTTCATTTTTCATCCCAATTTAGCGCTGGCAGGCCTGATCTATATCATCGCCGCCACCGCAGAGGTCAACCGGACGCCGTTCGACATCCCGGAGGCGGAATCCGAGCTGGTCGCCGGATTCCATACGGAATATTCCGGCATGAAATTTGCGATGTTCTTTTTAGGCGAATACACCAACGTCTTCATCGTCTCAGCCATTGCGACAACGTTGTTCTTGGGAGGCTGGAAAGGCCCTCTCCTGCCTCCGATCGCATGGTTTTTGATAAAGACCTACGGGATCATCACGTTCCTCATGTGGGTCCGATGGACGTTCCCAAGGCTGCGCGTCGACCAGCTGATGGGATTTGCCTGGAAATTTTTGACGCCCGTATCATTCCTGAACTTAGCGATCGTAGGATTATTATTGCTCAAATGATCAATCTTATTAAAAACTTCATTACCGGATCCATAAGCCTGTTGAAAGGGCTCCTCGTCACTTTGAAAAACATCTTCGCTCCGACAACGACTATCCAATACCCGACCCAGAAGCTAAAAATGACCGAGCGCTACAGAGGGCTGGTCGACCTCCGCCGGGACAAATGCATCTCTTGCCTTCAATGCGTCAAGATTTGCCCAACCGCATGCCTTGCTTTGACGAGTAAGCTGACGGAAGAAAAGAAAAAAGCGCTCGAGTCTTTTACCTATAATATGGAGCTCTGCTGTTTCTGCGGACTCTGCCAGCAGGTCTGCCCCACCAGCGCTATCTATATGAACAAGATCTATGAAGTCACCACGTACGACAGAAAAAAACTATATATCAATCTTCTCGATCCGGAGAAATATGTTGCATGGACTTCTGCAGTTCCTAAGTAACCACGGGATCCCTCAAGGCTTGGTCATCCAAGCCACCTTTTACGGCATCGCAGGCTTGACCGTGCTCTTCGCCTTTTTGGTCGTCATGTCCCGCGACATCTTCCATAGCGCGGTCTTTCTTGTCCTCACTCTGTTCGGGGTCGCATGCGTGTATCTGTACCTGGACGCAGAGTTCCTCGCAGGCGTCCAGATATTGATCTACATAGGCGCGATCATGACCCTGTTCATCTTTGCGATCATGTTGACATCTGACGCTAAGACCAGACTGGCGCGCAAGATCGATCTGCGCATCGCGTTGTCCGCCGGAGCCGCTTTGGCGATATTCGCCATCTTCCTGAAGATCATCCGCCTCGATGCCTGGCAACCGCAGACTTTAAGTCCCACGCCTCTGGGCTTGACACAGATCGGAAAATCCCTGATGACGGATTTCGGGCTTCCTTTTGAAGTCATCTCCTTGCTTTCGCTCGCAGCGCTGGTAGGGGCGATCGTTATCGGAAAGGTGGAAAAGAAATGATCCCGCAAAGCCACTTTTTGATCTTCAGTGCCGCGCTTTTTGCCATCGGCATTTTTGGCGTCCTGACGCGCAAGAACGCCATAGGGATCCTCATGTCCATTGAATTGATACTGAATGCCGTCAACGTCAACCTCATAACGTTCAATAAATTTCTAGGGACTCCCAACGGCTTAGGGCAGATATTCGCGCTCTTCGTGATCGCCATCGCCGCCGCCTCGGCTGTCGTGGGGCTGGCGCTCGTCATCGCGATCTACAGGAACGCAAAAAGCATACTCGTAGATAAACTCAACTTAATGAAATGGTAAAATTCGCCCATCTCATCCCAATCTTTCCTTTTGCGGCTTTTGTTATAAACATCTTTTTTGGCCGCAGGTTGAAGAAGGCAAGCGCGCTCATCGCTATCGCTGCCTGCACAGCGTCGCTTGCTCTTTCTTTATGGACCTTTCTGGGCTTATTGAAAGGCCAGGGCTCATATCCTTTGTTCGACTGGCTCATATTCGAAGATTTCACTTTGCATGTGGGCGTGACCATCGATTCCCTGACTTGCGCCATGCTTCTGGTCGTGACATCCATAGGCACTCTTATTCAGATCTACTCGATCGGCTACATGAGCCAAGACCCGAGATTTTCGAGGTTCTTCGCCTATCTGTCCTTATTTATGGCCTCCATGCTGGGGCTCCTGCTTGCGGATAATTTCCTCATACTTTATATGTTCTGGGAGGGCGTGGGCTTGTGCTCGTATCTTTTGATCTCATTCTGGTTTGAAAAGATCACGGCCGCCAAAGCGGGCATGAAGGCCTTCATCACAACGAGGATCGGAGACACAGGCTTTCTCATCGGGATATTCCTTCTGTTCGTCGCATCGCGCGACCTCTCGTTTGCGGGCTTAAGCCATATCAACGGCAATACCGGCCTGTACACAGCTGCCGCGCTCCTGATCTTTTGCGGCGCCATAGGAAAATCAGCGCAGTTCCCCCTTCATGTCTGGCTGCCCGACGCCATGGAAGGCCCGACCCCGGTCTCTGCGCTCATCCACGCCGCAACCATGGTCGCCGCAGGCGTCTATCTGGTAGCCAGGTGTTTCGGATTGTTTTTGACCCATCAGCCCGCGCTCATCTGCGTGGCGTACGTCGGCGCGATAACGACCGTCCTGGCAGCTTCCATCGCAACAGTCAATAATGACATCAAACGGATCCTCGCCTATTCGACCATAAGCCAGCTCGGATTCATGATGCTCGGCTTAGGGGTCGGCGGATATTCTGCAGGGACCTTTCATTTGATGACGCACGCGTTCTTTAAGGCACTCCTCTTCTTATGCGCGGGAAGCGTCATCCATTCGGTCCACATCCAGGATATCCAGAAGATGGGCGGGATCTTCAATAAAATGAAAGTCACGGGAACGACATTCATCATCGCCGGCCTTGCAATCTCCGGCGTCCCTCCTTTTTCAGGTTTCTGGTCAAAGGACGAAATATTGACCGAAATCTTTCATAGCGGGCATCCGGCCTTATTCGTTGCGGCGGCCTTGACAAGTTTATTGACCGCTTTTTACATGTTCAGGCTTATCTTTCTGGTGTTGTTCGGCAAACCGCGCTCAGAGCTCCACCTCCATGAATCCCCTAAAACCATGACCATTCCTCTCATCATCCTGGCCGTCTTTGCCATATTCGCCGGTTTTCCCGGATCGCCTTTGATGAACAATGTATTTCAGAGTTTCATCCATTTAGAAGCAGGACACGCCGCGCAAGAATCAAGCCCTGATTATTTCATCATGGGTCTTTCAACACTTATCGCTCTTTCCGGGATAGCACTAGCCTATTGCCTTTATATAAAACAAAAAAAGATCCTGCCGCAGGCTATAAGAAGCAGGTTCGCTCCTCTTTATCAGCTGCTTTCCAACAAGTACTACTTCGATGAACTCTATGATTTCTTATTTATCAAACCCTGCGGCCGGATTGCCAAGACTCTCGCCGGATTTGACCTGGGTGTGATCGACGGCGCGGTCAATAAAACCGCGGAGATCGTCGTGATTTTAAGTAAGATAAAGGCGTGGATCGACACAACAATCGTCGACGGCGCGGTCAACCTGACCGCTAAAACAGTCGGCCTGTTCTCCAAGGAGTTGCGCAAAATCCAGACCGGTTCTGTTCAGGCTTATCTCTTGTTCGCTTTCTTCGGGCTGGTCCTTATGATGCTTTTTAAATTAATAGTCAAATGAGGACACAATTTATGGAACGTAGTGAACATAAATTGTGTCCGAATTTGACCCAGCACTAATTTTATGCACTACGTCTACGTTCTTAAAAAACTGAATAACGAAGAAATTTATTATGGTTATACAAATGATGTGAAACGACGTTTGGATGAGCATAATAAAGATAAGATTATTTGGAAATTGATTTACTACGAGGCATATCTATCCGAAAATGATGCGAGAAGGCGTGAAAGAATGCTCAAGCATTATGGCCAAACAAGGACATATTTAAAAGAAAGGTTAATTGAATCCTTGAAATCATAAAATTAGTGCTGGGTTCAATTCGCACAGTGACTTATGTCGCTGTGCTCCATAAGTCACGTGTTCATTGAAGGAGGCTAAAAAATGTCTTACCCCATTTTAACGTGGATCGTCTTTGCGCCGCTGGCCGGCGGCCTGTTCATCTTATTTGTGCCGAAAAAAAGCGTCAATCTGATCAAAGCCATTGCAACGGCAGCCACGGCGATCGCACTTACCTTTTCGATCCTTTTGCTGCTCAAATTCAACTATAGCAACCCCGCGATGCAATTCGTGGAGAAAGCATCCTGGATCCCTTCGATCAATATCTGGTATCATCTCGGAGTTGATGGCATAAGCGTCGGCCTTATCTTCCTGACGACCTTATTGAGCTTTCTTGCCTGTATCGGGTCCTTTGGCATCAAGACCCGGCAGAAAGAATACTATTTCCTGTATCTTTTGCTTTCAACGGGTATGCTGGGGACTTTTACGGCGCTGGACCTTTTCCTTTTTTACGTGCTTTGGGAGATCGTCCTCGTTCCGATGTACTTCTTGATAGCTATTTGGGGCGGGCCCAGAAGGGAATATGCGGCGATCAAGTTCTTCATATATACGCTGGCAGGATCTGTCTTCATGCTTTTGGGTATTTTAGCCCTTTATTTCTCCTCTATGCCGCACACATTCAACATACTTGAGCTTACAAAATACAGCGGCGCCTGGACGCTCGGCTTTCAGATCATTGTCTTTATCGCCTTTTATCTGGGATTCGCCGTAAAAGTGCCGGTCTTTCCTTTCCATACGTGGCTTCCGGACGCGCACGTCGAGGCGCCGACCCCCATCAGCGTCCTGCTTGCAGGGGTCTTGCTGAAGATGGGCGGATACGGATTTTTTAGGATAAGTTTCCCCATCCTCTCAGATGCGGCACATTACTTTGCCTTGCCCTTCGCCTTTTTAGGGACAATCAACATCGTCTATGGCGCTCTCGTGGCCATGGCACAGACCGATTTCAAGAAAATGGTCGCCTATTCGTCCGTGAGCCATATGGGATTTGTGATGCTTGGGCTGGCGAGCCTGACAGTAACGGGATTTAACGGCGCGTTGTTGGAGATGATCAACCACGGTGTCATCACCGGAGGCATGTTTTTTCTCGTCGGAGTCCTTTATGACCGCGCCCACACCAGGGATTTGAATCACTTCGGCGGCCTGGGCGTCAAGATGCCGGTCTACGGCGGCTTATTGAGCGTATTCGCCCTGGCCTCTTTAGGCCTCCCGGGCTTGAGCGGGTTTATCAGCGAGTTTTTGTCTCTCTTAGGGGCCTATCCCGTATTTAAATTGATAACAACAATCTCCGTCTTAGGACTTGTGATAACCGCGGGCTATTTCCTTTACATGCTTCAGCGGATCCTGTTGGGCCCCGCTAACGAGAAATGGGCCGGGATCACCGATATCAACAAGCGCGAGCTCTGCACACTCATCCCCCTCATGATCCTCATAATCATCGTGGGCGTCTATCCTATGTCAGCGCTTAAGTATCAGATGACAGCTATCAGCGCCCTTATTCAAAAGATCGGAGGGTTCGCGTTTTGAACATCCTCGACACATTTAAATTCATCCTGCCGGAAACGATCCTGCTTTTATTTGCCCTTGGCATTTTGATTTATTCCTTATTCACAAAAAACGGGAATTTCCTGGGTGCGCTCGCTTTGGCAGCGGTTGTCCTTGCATCCCTGTGTTTGCCGCAGGCGCGCGCCTCGCATGCCGGCCTGTTCTTTAATATGCTCACGGATGATGCTTTCTCGCTCTTTTTTAAAGTGGTCTCTTTGTTCGTCGCGGGCTTGATCGTCCTCGTCTCCATGGGATACAAGGCCTTGTCCGGCGAGCATGCCGGGGAATACTATTTTCTTTTGCTCGTCGCCGCGATAGCCATGCTTTTGGCGGTTTCCTCCAACAATCTCCTCATGATCTACATCGCGCTGGAAATGCTCTCTTTGGTCTCTTATATCCTGGTGGGCTTTTTCAAAAAAGACAATCTATCGAGCGAAGGCGCCTTAAAATATTTTCTGTTCGGCGCCTTATCCACAGGGGTGATGCTTTACGGCATCTCGCTCATCTACGGACTTTTCGGAACGACGGACTTAACGATCATCTCCCAGACCCTGATTGCAGGCCAAGTAAACATCCTGGTCGCGTCTGTCCTGCTATTATTGATCCTGGCGGGCCTGTGCTTCAAATGCGGCCTCGTCCCCTTCCATATGTGGGTGCCGGATGCCTATCAGGGAGCGCCTACGGCCGTCACCGCATTTATTTCAGTCGGGCCTAAAGCTGTCGGCTTTGCCGTGCTCCTGCGCATATTTACAAAAAATTTCTTCCCCCTTTATGCGAACTGGGCGGACATCGCCATGCTCATCTCCATCTTCACCATGACCATCGGCAATATCATCGCCATCTCACAGACCAACATCAAGCGCATGATGGGATACTCTTCCATTGCGCAGGCCGGCTACATACTCATCGGCGTGGTCGTTGGAACTGCCTCCGGCATGCAAGGTGTGCTGTATTACATCCTCGCTTACGTGCTCATGAACCTGGGAGCTTTCGGATGCGTGGTCCTTGTGTCAAACTCAGTGAGAAGCGATGCTATCGAGGATTATGCGGGGCTTTATAAGAAGGACCCTGTTTCGGCGTTTTGCTTAAGCGTCTTTCTCTTATCGCTCGCAGGCATCCCGCCGCTGGCGGGATTTTTCGCGAAATTCCTGATATTCGCCGCTGCCATTGAATCCAAGTTTATCTTCTTGGCGATCGTAGGGGCCGTCAACAGTGTTATTGCGGTGTACTACTATGTCAAGGTCATCAAGTACATGTATTTGCATGAGCCAAAATCCAAAGACATGGAAAAAACATCAGCGCCCCTTCAGATAGCCGTGGCGATCACCCTTGTGGGCGTATTGGTCATCGGGCTCTTTCCTCATTTCTTTTTAAGCTGGATCGGGTCATCCCAGTCCTTTTTCTCCCCATAATAAGTGAAGTCCCGGTTCCCGTGTCTTTTCGAGCGATCTTCTCAAAACCCGCCTCTTCTAACCAAGCCCTCACCTCTGATTCCGTATAGGTGTCCCCTGATCTGGTGACCGCCAGCATATTCAGCGCAAAGAAAGCGCCAAAAGGCGGATTCACGCGGTCCTCATCCATGATAAAATCCTGAATGATGATCTGGCCGGGACTGCGCAAGGCACATGCTGCCTTTCGCAATAAAGCCCTGTTCTCTCCAGGCGAATTCATATGGATGATCGCCGAAAGAAATACCGCATCAAAGCCGTTGCCTAACGCGTCGGTATTAAAATCTCCGACAACGACCTTTATTTTATCGGAAAGTCCTTCCTCTCTTATATATTTTTTTGTCAAAGGGACCACATTCGGAAGATCAAAAACAGTGGCTGTAATCCCGCGATAAGCTTTCACAAACGCCATGGCGTATGCGCCGGAACCGCCTCCCACATCGAGCACTTTCAAGTCCCCGGATAGATCGATCATCTTTGCCACCGATGCGGCATCTCTGCGGCCACGCTCGTGCATCGTCGCTATAAACGGCTTAAGCCATTTTTTGCCTCGATCATTCAGGCCTTTCTTGACCATGGATCTGCCGTGACGGATGACAGGCGTAAGCGCGCTCCAGGTATCCCACATATTGACGTAGTGCATAACGCTTCCCATATAATAAGGGCTGGTTCGAACAAGGTATTTTAAAGCAAGGGACGTGTTCCTGAACTGACGGCCCCTCTTCTTTAAAAGCCCAAGGCCGCATAAGGCGTTCATGAGCCGGTCGGTATGCCGTTCAGCCGTTCCTAACTCACTGGCGACTTCATGGGAAGACTTGGCCGCCTTGTTGATCGCTGTAAAAACCCCAAGCTCGCAAGCCGTAAGAAAGACACGGCTTTTTTGAAAAGCCAGAGCCAAGTCCACAAGATGCTCCGCATTCATTTTTGCCATAAGTCCTCTCTTATCTGTCCAAATTACGCGTCATTGCGAGGAGCGCCTGCCTGCCGGCAGGCAGGATAGCGACGAAGCAATCTTAAAATCAGGATTGCTTCCCCTGTACCGTACGGCACAGGGTCGCAATGACACGATTTTGACTGCATCGCTATTCCCAGACGCCGGGGATTTTTTCGTTGCAAAAGACGCACTTTCCGTTTTTTATATTATTTTCCAGAATATCAAAACCATACCTTCTGATCAAAACCCTGTTGCAGCGCGGACAAAAAGTGTTTTCAGCCGGGTGCCCGGGCACATTGCCCACGTAGACGTATCTTAATCCGGCTTTCAATCCGATCTCCCGCGCCTTCTCCAGCGTCTCAATCGGCGTCGACGCCAAATTGCCTAATTTATACTGAGGGGTGAAACGAGTGAAAAAAAGAGGCGTGTCCGGTCCGCAATTAACGACTATCCACGCGCACATTTCGGCGATCTCCTTCATATCGTCATTCAAGCCCGGCACGACCAGATTGACGATCTCTGTCATCACCCCTAGCTTCTTTAGCTCTTTCAAAGTCGTCAGGACATACTCCAAGTCCCCTCCCACGACCTTTCTGTAGAATTGCTTGTTAAAGCCTTTGAGGTCGATTTTTACGACATCGAAATAAGGGACGAGCTCCTTTAATGGCTCGGGGTTGATATAGCCGGCGCTGACTAAGACGTTTTTTAAGCCTTTTTGTTTGGCGAGTTTCGCGATATCCAGGACGTATTCGTAAAAAACAACAGGCTCCGAATAGGTGTAGGCGATCGAGCGGCAACCATTCTTTAAGGCCGCGTCAACAACCTGTTGGGGCGTCATGATCTTTCCGGGGATCTTTGCCTGCTCCGGATACGCCTGAGAGATCTCCCAGTTTTGGCAAAAAGTGCACTTAAGATTGCACCCGACGGTCGCGATAGAAAAAATGCTGCTTCCCGGAATCATGTGGTAGACCGGCTTCTTTTCGATCGGATCTATATGCACGCTGACCGGCTGGGCATAAACAAGGGTCTTTAGAACCCCTCCCACATTCATTCTCACCCGGCAAATGCCGCGGCTGCCTTCCGGAAGAAAACAGCGAAACGGACATAGGGTACACTGAACTCCCAGGCAATCAAGTTTGGACCACTCCGCCGGCCTGATCATCGTTGCGTTAGCAGGAAAAATACGGCTCGCCGTATCAGGGGGCGGATGGACCGCAATGAGAAAAACGATCAGGATACAAAAAATAATATTTAAAAATAAAAACAGGCTTTTGCCGTTCTTTTTCATGGCTTCCCTGCGTCTTTGGATAAAACCAGATATATTGTTAATCCCGCCAGGCCGATTATGGCTGAAAAATTCAACGCTCCCGAAAGGCCGAAAAATGGGATGATGAGGTTTGTCAAAAGTATCGCCCCCAAAGCCGAACCCCAGAGATCAGCCGCATAAAGACTGCCGGCCTTCTCCATCACCTCCTGCGTCTTCATAAGGAACCCGGCGATCACAAAGGCCCCTCCTGTTAAGGCGCCGACAAAAACCAGAAGCAGCAGGAAAAAGAAGATATTTTCAGAAGCGGATAAACTCACCATGCGCGGCAGAAAACAGCCGGTCCCAAAAGAAAGGCCTATCATCGTCAGGGCAAGCGCCGCATAAATGATGAAATTCATTTTCGGGGGTTTCTCTTTAAGTCCTACAGCCATCCCGGACCCCAAAAATAACCCGAGCATGAATGAGGCAAAGAGCATACCCATCTGCCAATACACATACCCTGAAATGATCTGAAAACCCAACAGAAGCATCAGTTCAAGCACGATCCCCATGAATCCTATTGAAAAAATCAAAACACACTCTTTTTTTTCGACGGAGAACGTGAGTGTTCTTTTTTTCCTATAAATAACATAGATAAGCATCGCCAGAAGAATACCCGTCCCCAAAGTCCCAACGGGCGAGCTGAACTTATTGAGCCAAAAGTTGGTAAAGTAGTAATAGGCGGTCGGCCGAAAATCCTTATTTGTCTCAACGCCCGGCGTCTCTTCCAACAACCCTTTCAGTTCTGCGCGCCGGCCAGCAATCAGCCTGTATTGAATATAAGAAGGGACAAAATTTCGGGTCGCGATCCCCCTCTCTTTAAACCGATCCAACATCGTTTCTCTTTTAAGATCAATGGCAAAAAGGCTCGCAAGAAAGGTGATGTTGTCCCCAGGGATGACCTCGACCGCCTTGAACACGGACTTTAGCGTCTGGTAGACCGAAGCGTCGAACATCCGGGTCGGCCCAGATAAGTAGTTTTCAGAAGAAACAACGCTCAATGCCAATACGCCGCTGGGTTTTAGGATCGCCCTCAGCTGAGAGTAAAACTCTTCTGTGTAGAATCTGTTGAGCTTGAGATTAGGGACCTCCGGCATATTAATGATCACCGCATCATACAAACCCTTATTCATTTTTACAAAAAGCCGCGGATCGCCGTAATGGATATGGACCCGCAAATCATCTAAAGCGGACAGATCCTCAGGGTCCAGATAGGGCCTGACCAAATCTAAAAAAGCATTATCCAAAACACAATAATCAACAAGCTGCGGGCTGTGCTTTAAAACCTCCTTTAAAACACCTAAAGAAAAATCCCCTAAGACCAATATCCGGCGAGCCTCGGCAATCGCGAGTAACGGCCAATGGGCGATCGGCTCATAATTTTCAGGATCAGGAAAACTTGCCGAAATCAGGCCATCAACAAAAACATTTTTGATGTTCCCTGTTTTTGTCAACGTCAGCGTTGCGTGGCGCGCTTCTTTTTGTTTGATCAAAACATATTTTTTCCATTGGATCCCGTTGACGCTTGGCTCGATCACAAGGCTAGCGTTCAACAGGAGCCCGGCCAATGCGATCAGCCTTATATTCTTAGGATCGATCCTCTTCGCCAACAAAATCAGGCTCGCTAAAATACAACCTGATGACAACAACACAGCGATCCTGAATGTCGGCACACGGCCGATTAAAAAATACGTGAATAAGACCCCGGCTAAGACCGAGCCAAACGCCTCGTATAAATAAACACGGCCTAATGCAGATCCCTTTTTGTCCTTATCCGTTGCGATTGCGCAGGCTAAGCTGAACTGGACTCCGATCAGAAGGCATAAAAAACCCATGACAGAAAAAGTAAAAAGGATTGTTTCCACCGGCCCGATGAACTCTCCGAAGTTAAACAGACCCCTGCTCAATCTGATGAACAGGATTGTCAGGAGTAACAAAAAAGAAAAAACAAGGAACCCATAGGAAAAACAATCAACTGCAGATTGACCCCTCTTTAATAACCGTTTTGCCGATAAACTCCCAAGACCGACCCAGAACAGCCAAGACGACAAAAAAGTCCCCAAAAAAAGCTCGCTTCCGTAAAAAAGCACGGACAATTCCCTGAAGAGCACAAGCTGTGCCAGAAGGGCTAAAAACCCGTAATATAGAAATATGAGATTAAACATAACGACTTTTAGAATATTGATTTCGCAAAAGTAATAGGAATTCCTGAAAGCACACAATTAGAAATTTTTTGGCAAAGGTTGACAAGCCTGCCTGTCGGCAGGCAGGGAATTAGGGCAAACGACGTGCCCGACACAATGTCGGGCGGTTACGAGATTGCCCTAAGCCGCAGTCAACGGCAAAAAATTTCGTGTGCGAAGAAGTTCCTGATACTTTTGCGTTGCTCATTATTGCTGAATCAGACCTGTTATCCCGACAAACAAAAACCAGACACTGGACAGCAAGGCCACAAAAAGACCTATCTGTTTGACCCTTTCCACACGATTCAGAAACGAAACAAAAATCAGCGGGATCATGTAAATGGATGTTCCTATAAAAAAGGCGACAAATAAGACCACACCTCCCAAAATGCTGTTTAAGGTCCACAAACGGGTCAAGCCCACCAAAAAAGGCAGGCAAGGGTTCAGACCGGAAAACAGGCCGAGAAAAAACGGCAGGCGCGCCAGATTGGAACGGGAAAGCAAAGACTTACAAAACCCTGAATCGGAAAAGTGACGGGTCAGCGCATAAAACAACATCAATAAGGAAACGACAACTAAGCTCAGATTGGTAAGCCTGGCGTTAAAGATATTGTGCTGGCTAACCCCCAAAAAACCCATGATCAGCGCAAAACCGACGTAGGCGATCAACCTCCCGGCCAAAAACAGCGCTATCTTTTTAAAATTCTCAAATACGTTCTGTTTGCCCTCAACGCAAAGATAGGGCATAAAAAAAACAAAACACATGCCTAAACAATAGGCCCCGGTCGATAAGCCCAGCACCAGTCCTTCCAAGAAGATCCGGATCACTTGACCCCCAATAGTTGCAGAACAACGCGGGCTACGAACGAGCTCGAGAGCACCCCGGTCATCAATAAGGAAAGAAAGAGAAAGATGTCTCTGATTTGGAGCCGCCAGCCTGTTAAAGAATCCCAGGCGGATAAAGGAATCGCGTCCACAGGACAAACATCGATGCACGCCCCGCATTTATTGCAATAGGAAGATATTCTGTATTCTTGCGGATCTTTCCTCTCTACGGCAAAAACGGGACAGACATCGAAACATTTGCCGCAATGGATACACTTCTCCTGGTCGATCTTGACTTGATAAGGGCTGACCTTGCCGCAGATGCTCACCAAAGCCCCAAAAGGACAGATCATCGAGCAGAAAGTCCTTTTTTTGCTTAAAACAGGAAGCAGGATGACGAAACCAAATAGGATCAAATAGAACAATACGGCTTGGGCCATACGGATCGTCGGCTCATGGTCCCAGAAAGCGCATGTAAGCTTCAAAGGGCAAAACCAGCTGCAAAATATGGGCGACCCCTGCAAAAAAGAGATGATCAGCAAAAATATCAAAAAGGCCAACGGAAAATCGCGGCCTTTTTTCGGGATATTCAATCTTATAACAGGCTTATTTAAGACTTTTGAGAAGAATTCATCCATGCCGCCGTAAAAACAGACCCAGGAACAGATCCCCTGTCCGATTGTGAACATGATCAAGAGCCAAAGGAATCCAAGGGTCAAAACACCCCAGATCTTCCAATCACCGCTGGTAAACGCTAAAAACTGGCTGTGGAGAAAATTGAAGAGGGTTGGGGCCTGGGCGATATGGCAATACGGCGGGATCGTGTTGGCAATAGACAGCCAGCGGAAAAACTTGAATTCGAGGAAAAATAAAAAGGCGATCAGGATAAAAAGAGCGGACCGGTAGCCGGAGATAACGCCGCTTCGGATGATTGCGAAGCCAAAGGCGGCGATCACCAAAGACCATAAAAGTTTGACAAAAAAAAGCGGCCCGAGGTCTCTTGCTGACAAAAGAGAAAAAGCCGCCAAAAATAGGAACAATAAGGCGCAAAAAGATACGCTATAAGAAAATGACCGCGCTGAGACCTTAGTCTGTTTTATCACCGATGACATCGTCTTCCCGGTGTTCTTCTTCAGAAACTTTTCCCGTCGTCATCGCAAGGTTTAGCGGATATTGGAGAGGATCGAATATAATAAAGTAAAAATGCCAGACAATGATGGCCAAAACCGCAAGCACAGCTTCATAATAGTGGATCGTCCTGGCCACGTCAAATACCCATTTAGGGAAGAATTGAAGGGAAATATTCTCAAAAGTCAGCAAGAAACCCGTCAGGATCATGACCACAGACCCCCACACCAAAGCCCAGTATTCCGCCTTCTCGATATAGCTGTACCTGGCATATTTCGGCTTTTCTTTGCGGATACCGAGGTTATACGCGACTGTCTGAATTGGATCTGAGAAATCTCTCCAGCGGACCATCAATGCCTTGAGCTGTTCTCTGCCGCGCGCGGTCCCAAATAAATAATAGACATGGTATCCTGACAAAATGACAAAAACAACAGCCAGGACTCTATGGACAACCCCCCTCCAGTCAAAACCAGCATCCCAGGCCTTAAAAGGCAAAGCCCACCAGGCGTTCGGGAACCTTAAAGCAAACCCCGTATAAGCCAACAGGATAAAAGTAAGTAAAAGAACAAAATGCTGGAGCCGCTCGTTCTGTGTGAAGCGGGTGTGTTTTGCATCGCTTCTATGCCGCCGGTAATGAAGCCTGAATTTATGGATAAAATCGAGAAGATTATGTGCCAGCATCCCGCCGATGGTCATGACGATGAGCAGGATATAAAATACGCTCACATAATAGACCATCATATCTTTCTTTAGAGAAGGGGTCAGGTGAACAGACCCTTTGGCCAATTGAGCGCCTGCGCTCGGATGACATTTACCGCAAGTCTTCTGGATATTGCTCTTGCTAACGGAGGAATCCGGGTCGCTGGAAGGCAGAATATCGTGGGCGCCGTGGCAGCTGGCACAGTTGGCCACCGTTAACACGCCAAGATTGCTCGCCAGTCCGTGATAGCTCTGAAAATAAGACTCCATGCGGTCTGCGGGCAAATGGTATTTAGCGACGATCTTTTCGGCGGCATGGCACTGGCCGCATGTCTTTTTCGAGATCTGCGTAGGATAAACAGAGGACAGAGGGTCTTTGTGGGACCTGATCGTGTGTTCGCCGTGGCAATCCGTACACACAGGCGCATCGCGCACGCCGGAGACAGACGCCTTCCCATGGACGCTGCGCAAGTAAGTATTCAGAACGTTCTCGTGGCATTTGCCGCAGGTCTGCGGCACATTGGCCCGGTAGATCTTGGATGTTGGATTGGTCGGAGCGGATAAATTGTGCGAACCGTGGCAATCCGTGCACACAGCAGATGAGGTTAACCCTTTTTCCAGAAGGGCCTTGCCGTGGACAGTCTCCGAATAGGAAACGAATGGCTTTTTTTCCAAGAGGTCAAATGGAGCCATCTTCGCTTCATCTTCATGGCACTTGGCGCATGTTTTTGGGATATTCAGGCGATAGGCAGGTGAGCCGCTGTCGCGGGAACTCAGGAGAGCATGTGGCAAGCCGTGGCAATCCAGGCAGTTGGCTGCAGGAGCGCCGGACTTGCGCGCGCGGCCGTGATCGGAAGCCTGATAGACCTCGGATTCGAACGTGTGGCAGTTGGAACAATTGACCTTGGCTGGTTTGTCCTGGTGCGGGATCTTGCGGATATCATTGTGGCAAGAGGTGCACAAGTCAGCGGCGTGGACAGAATTCTTGAAATCCTCGAGCTTGATGTTGTCATGGCACGTCAGGCAGTCCTCATTGGCGATCTCTTTTTCGCCGAAACAAGGAACTAAAGGAAGGACGAGAAATGCTATTGAAAAAAAGACGAGGCTTAAAAGAGGGGATCGATTTTGCCTTAGCATGGCAGCTCTACATGCCCCCCTCGTGGCATGACTTGCAGATGGAAAGATCGGATTTCAGCGGGACCTCTTTGTGGCGGACGATATCGTGGCATTTTTCGCACGCTCCGACTGCCTCAACGTGCACGCTGTGAGGCATTGCCTTGCCCTTATATTTGACCTCCTCGGGAAGCTTAACGTCCAGCTTCGCGTGGCACAACATCGCGCAAAAACTTCCGTCTAATAAGCTCGCCTTGGCCAAAGCCGGAAGCGCGGCCTTTGCCTCATTGGCGAATTTATCCAGATTGTCATTCACGTTTTCCAAGAGCTTTGCGGAATAGTAGATGTTGTGGATCCCCATAGAGAAGCGCACGAAATCATAATTATATCGGGCCTGCGCAAAAAGATCTTTTAAGCGCGCATAGTCCGGGGCGTCGGCTGAGATCTTCGCCAATACATTTTGCGCCTCGCTCATCTTCGGCTCAAGCGCTATCAGGGCAACGGCCAATTCTTTTTTCCAATCATCCAAAAGCCCGGCATATTTTTCCCCGTGGCACTTGATGCATCCTGCCTGACTGGCTTTAAACGTCTTTCCATTGAATTCCTGATGGGATTCCTCTTTTCCTTCTTCAATAATATGGCAGCCAACGCAATCAACCTGCGCCAGATACATGGGAGAAGGCATCTGGGGCACTTCTTTGCCTCCCTTACCTTCGTAAATATTTTTCTGGCCGTTATGCATATCTGTATGGCAACGGCCGCAGTCGAGCTTTGTCGGCTTTGTCACGGTCTTAACCGAATGTGTCATCTCCGAATGACAGTGGAAACAGGCGATGTTGTGCTTGGTGATATGATTGTCGTGGATGAATGGGATGTCCCCGTATTTCTCTAATTTTTCCGGCTGGTTGTGACAGGTGATGCATCTTTCTTTAAGCGCGTCGCCCTCTCCCTGGATCACATCCAAATGGCAGCTCTGGCATTCGATGCCGTGCTCGGTGACAAAATCCTTATGCCTGTATTTGATGTTCCCTATGGCGAACTCTTTTTCCGGGATCTTATGGCAGGCCATGCATCCGCCAAGAGGCTCCAGCTTGCGCCCCTCTTTCATCCCTTTGAAATGGCACAAATAGCAGGTGTCCAGCGTAACCTCGACGTGTTTTCCGACGACGATCTGCGAATGACAGGAGACGCAACGCAGCTGCCTCCCGCGCTTGCGCTCAAGAAGATGGGGCTTATGGTCAAATTTGATCCCCCTGCCGAACGTCAGCTTGCCTTGCAAAAGACGTTCGGAATGGCATCCCTGCCTCAGGCAGGCGGCATCATCGATCTCTGCAAACGGCCTCGAGGAATACGTCCGCGTTACGTATTTGACGACCTGGGACAATGCCTGGAATTTCTTCCATAAAAGGGTGTGGGGCATCGCAGGAGGATAATGGCAGTCAACGCAGACGACCCCTTTATGCTTGGAGGTCTTCCAAGACTGATAATACGGCTCCATGATATGACAGGACCTGCAGAACTGGGGGCTGGTCGAAAATTTGAAGAAAAAAAGCATGGCGATGATAAGAAGAATAAAGAGCCCCAACAAAGCCATAAGAATTTTTCTTTTCACGGGCTAATCCCTCTCCATCGCACGGATCTTGAAGTAAAGCGCTCCAGCTAAAAATAATATGAAGAAGATCGCGATCGCGAATCCTTTGCGCCGAAATTTAAATTCCTCGATGGCCTTCTGGCCCTGGCCCTTTGCTTTATCGGCCAGGCCCATGCCTTCTTTTACGATCTCCCCGACTTTTTCTTTCGAAAAAGTATGGACATAGGTCCGCGATTTGGTCAAAGAGTTCTTGGATTGATCAAGATCGAATTTCGCGTCGGACACTTCCATGCCGAGCGTTTCGGCGTTGGTCACGATCCCTTCTGACTCTTTAATGTCCATTTTCAGCGTTTCTATCTCGGTCTTTATTAAGGTAGCCACGGCATAACCTTTGGAATCAACGGTGTGGCACTTCACGCACAGCCCATCGCCTTTTGTCCCGAGTATCTCATCTGTTGTGCGCATGATCTTATGATTCCCGTGGCAGGCTTCGCACTCGGGGATCCCCAGTTTATCGTGGGCGGCTTTATGAGGGCTTTTAGCGAATAGGTCCCGCGTCAGCGAATGGCACTGCGCGCAGACGTTGCCCACGGCCATGGCCCGCGGTAAAGCAGCATCGTGAGAACCATGACAACTCGGGCAGGCAGGCGCTCCCCTATCCCCTTTCTTCAATAACGCTTCGCCGTGAACACTCTGCTCATACAGCTCCATCTGGTCTGTCGGGATGGAATAATCTTTCATATACTCTTTATCTGCGTGGCAGGAGGCGCAGCGCTTGGGGATATTTGTTATAAAAACAGGCGCCTGCGGATCGCCCACCTCCCTAACCCCATGGACATCATGGCAACTGATGCAGACAGCCACTTTTTGATCACCCTGCGCATTGAGTTTGCCGTGCTGGCTTTCGTTATATTTTGAAAGCTGATCAGTCTGGATATTGGGATTGAACCTGCGCATGTAGGCAGGGTCCGCATGGCACTTGCCGCAAAGATCAGGGATATCGCCCCTCTTCGGCTTGCCGATAAAGCCCTTGGCAGGGTCTTTGGCTTCTGCAAAATCGTCTTTTGTCGGATCGCCGCCATGGCAATCAACGCAGGAAAGGCCTCTCTTGAAATGGACATCGCTTTCTATCTTATCCGCCGGCTCTTTGGCCGCCTCCGAAAGCGTCTTATGGCATTCTATACAAAAATCCTTCTGCGGAACCGAAGCAAAAGCGAATGCGGGAAATATTGCTAAAAAAAAGACAAGATGTAAGAATACTAGTACAAACACATTAAATAACGTGTCCTTGCGAGCGAATAACGTGTCATTGCGAGCGAAGCGAAGCAATCCTGAAAAAGATTGCTTCGTCGCTATCGCTCCTCGCAATGACGTTTGCATCAGTCTTCTGTTTTCCATATTCCTATTACCTTTGTGGGCCAAAATAAGCCTGATAAGTCATGAACAAAATATACAAGATGGCCAAAATGCCTATCACCGCAAAAAGCGGGTTCCTTTTTTCTTTTTTGCTCCAGATGTCTATAAAAGGGATAAAAAGCAGTATTGCTCCCGCAACGCCGAATCCCAGGATCCCGAGCACCTCGCCGTCAAAAGCCAGGATCTTGGCAGGGATGAACTTTAAGGTCTGGAACATCCAGAGAAAATACCACTCAGGCTTTATCCCGACGGGCGTCGCAGTAAACGGGTCTGCCTTCTTGCCCAGCTCCCATGGGAAAAAGACGCTTAAAGTCAGGAGGCCGGCAAAAACCAGAAGCCAAACAAGAAAGTCCCTCAATAAGAAATTGGGAAAAAATTTCATTTCCTTCTTATTGGGATCCCTGGAAACAGAAAGCGGCTCGCTCATGCCCTGAAGCTGAACCATCAAAAGATGGATCCCTAAAAATGCGGCGATGACAATAGGCAGCACCATCACATGAAACGCAAAAAACCGGGTCAGGGTGGCATCCGAGATCTCTTCGCCGCCGCGCAGGACTGTTCGCAGATACGAACCTACGATCGGGACAGAGCCGGCGATCTGAGTCCCGACCTTTGTCGCAAAAAAGGAGAGCTCGTTCCAGGGCAACAGATAGCCGGTAAAACCTAACCCCATCAAGATGCCCAGAAGGCCGACGCCCGTCATCCAGGTCAGCTCGCGCGGCTGCCGGTAGGATTTTAAAAAAAATGTCGAAAAAAGATGGATAAACGCAGAAAAGATCATGAGGTTCGCTGACCAGGCGTGGATCGAGCGGATAAGCCAGCCGAATTCGACCTTGGTCATGATGAATTTCACCGACTCAAAAGCCTCGGCAACGGTCGACTTGTAATAAAAAAGGAGCAGGATGCCCGTGACGACCTGGACGCAAAACAAAAATAAGGTGATCCCGCCGAAATAGTACCACAGGAAGTGCTTATGGACAGGGACGGTCTTTTTAGCAAAGAAATCCTTGAAATCGGCTATCCCGTATCTCTCCTCAAACCAGTCGTAGATTTTTTTTGTCAGCTTGGGCATTTTTGGTTAAGCGCTTTTGGAGACCACAATATCCTCTCCCCTGACATTGACAACGTATTTATCCAAAGACCGGGGCGGCGGGCCGGAGATCACCTTGCCGTTTAAATCAAAGCGGCCGTTATGGCACGGGCACCAGATATGGTTGGCCTGTGGATCATACTGAACCGTGCAGTTCAAATGAGGGCAGACAGCGTTGAAGGCGAGCAATTCTCCGTTGGATGTGCTGACCAACAATCCGGGCTTG
>JAGVGA010000008.1 GCA_020057345.1 Candidatus Omnitrophota bacterium
ATCCTTTTTGTGAACTCCAGAAATCCCCTCTCCGTAGGAGAGTTCGAGATGGAAAATGATCTTGAAGTCTCTTTGCCGTTGATTTTTAAGGTCAAAACGAGGTATTGGCCGGGCTTGAAGAAAATGTCATCTTTAAGCTCAAACCTAAAAGTCTTCACGTCGCAGCAGTGAGTGATGGTCTCGATCAATTCCAGTTTATAATTCTCCACCAGCCTATTCCCCCATCACTTTCACGATGACCCTCTTTTTGCGCTGGCCGTCGAATTCGGCATAATAGATCTGCTGCCACGGCCCGAAATCCAACTTTCCGTCCGTCACCGGAACGATGACCTCATGATGGATGAGAAGGCTCTTTAAGTGCGCATCCGCGTTCGACTCGCCTGTGCGGTGATGATGGTAATCCTTTTTAAAAGGAGCGAGCTTGTCTACCCATTCGTCAATATCCCGGATGATCCCTCCCTCGTCATCATTCACATAGACCCCTGCGGTGATGTGCATGGCGGAGACAAGGACCATCCCCTCTTTGATCTTGCTCTTGGCCAAGGCCGCATCCACCTGCGGAGTGATGTTGATATACTCCCGTTTATCTTTCGTGTTGAACCAGAGATATTCGGTGTGAGATTTCATAGGATAGTACGATTAACTATTTAGCGAAACCGCTCATAAATCACGCCCGAGCGACCAGTAGACGCAGCGCACGCTCGCATTCTCGACGATCTTAACGTCAAACTCTCTGGATAGAGAAACAACCCCATGCCAGACCCCTTTTTTCAGGATCACCGGCCTATCAAGAGTGAAACATTCGATCGACGCGGAGTCTTTTTTTGTTGTCAAAAACAGCAGCCCTTTGCCTTTTACAGGCTCAAAGCTCTCAAGACTCTCCGGGTGCTGCTCAAGGCGGCTGATAACCCTGTCCCTCACCACCAGATACGCCACGCGCCATCCCTGTTTTGGCTGACGGACAATGATCTTAAAAAGGTTTTCTGTCTTGGAGACTTTTCGGTCGGGCAATTCGATGATCCAGCCAAAACGCCTGAAATTTTCCCGAGTAATAAGCTTCGGCTTGTTATTTTTCGGCTTCATTTTCATGCGCCGGGGACGTTCAGATATTTATCCCAATAGATAAATAGCTCTTTGGTAGCGGCAACGTCGCGCATGCAGTAGCGCGCAATATCCAAATACCGGCCTTCCTTAAAAACCCCTTTGACCTCAGAGCCCGAGATCCCGTCCTCTTTCGGGCTTTTTATACCAAAGGCATTGCACCACATATGAAGGCTGAAACGCTTGCGCAGTGCGCCTAAAAAAGTCAGCTTTTCCATCAGGTCTATATGCGCGACTGACCGGTACCTGTCAGGGATAAGGTTCTTTGCGGCCCTGACATGATTAAGAGCGGATCGAAGCATAATAAAAGGACAATCGAATGTCCTTCCGTTAAATGTGATGAACTGCTCGTATTTGTCCATCCTCGCCCAGAACATCTCCAATAATTGCTTCTCATGGGTGCAGGAAACATATTCAACGGAATTCTCTGAAATACGCTCAGGCTGCTTTCCCGGGACCTGATAATAGACAAAGCCCTTATCCGTCTCCAACTCCAGCATGCCGATCGTGACGATCTGGGCAGTCAAAGGATAGAGCCCTAACTTGTCCTGGGCGGGCTCGCCATCATCTTCATTCTTGGACCTTTTAATCAAAGATTCCTGGGTCGTCTCATCCAGGGACTCAAAATCAACGCCAACCGTCTCAATATCAAAGATAATCTTCGCCATGGGTATCAAAATAATCGACCATTTTGTGATACAACCCCTCTTTATCCATTTTTGCGGCGAGACATGCGTCGCCGGCCTGTGCTTCGTCTTCATACCAGACCTCACCCTGGGTGAGCTTGTCCATCACGCGCGGCTCGCTGATAAAACGCGAAAGCCTGTTGAAACAACTGACCCCGCCGTTACGGCCTTCGTTGTGCATGGATAAATGAAGGTTTTTTTTCGCGCGTGTCACCGCCACGTACAAAAGCCGGCGCTCTTCCTCGATGGACTCTTCGTCATTGAGCGCATAAGAAACAGGCAGCCCGCCGTCCACAAGAGCAATGATAAAGACGACTTCCCACTCAAGGCCTTTGGCCGAATGGATCGTCGACAAGGTCACCGGATGCTCGTCCTCTTTTTTGCCCTTCAACTCCTTAACGCTGCGCTCCGGCGGTTCCAACGTTATAAAATCGACGAGAAATTGTTCAAGCGAAGTGTAAGTCCCGGCGATCTCCTCAAAGGCCTTCAGATCATCCTGGCGCACCGGGTAGTCGTCGAATTTCTGCTTTAAAATGGGGTTGTAAAAATGGATCACCTTTTTGATCTTTCTTTCAAGCTCCTCGGCCTCATCAAGGGATGAGAACAATTCCACCAATCGCGATAATCCCTTGCGCACGCTTGGGCTTTTGATCGTTGTATTAAGAAATTCCGCTGTCCCTGCCTTGTCTTTTTTAGCGAGGATCTCTTTGACCTTTTCCGCAGTCTTTGGCCCGATGCCTTCCAACAGCATCAAGACGCGCGCCAGGGCGATCTCATCATGAGGGTTGTGGTGGACCTTCAAAAAACTCAGGACGTCTTTGATATGCGCGGTCTCGATGAATTTCATGCCGCCGTAAACGGCAAAAGGGATATTGAGCTTGGATAACGCCATCTGCACAGGCAAAGAAAGGTAGTTGGAACGGTACAAAACACCGATTTTGTTTAAAGAAACACCTTCATCGTGGTAGTCTTTTATCTTTGCGGCCACCCGCTCGGCCTCAGTGAAAGGATCCTTGAAATACGACAATGTCGGCATCTCGTCGCCCGCGCAGGTCGTAAAAAGCACTTTGGAATATTTCTGCTTCTCCCCTTCGATCACCGCGTTGGCCACGTCCAGGATGGGCTGTGTGCTGCGGTAGTTGTACTCGAGCTTGACGATCTTGGTGTCGGGAAAAATCTTCGGAAAATTGAACATGTTCTTGTAATAGGCGCCGCGAAAACTGTAGATGCTCTGCGTATCATCGCCTACGGCCATACAGTTATGGTGGTCACGGGCGAGTAAATAGATGATATCCGCCTGGATCTTATTGGTGTCTTGGAACTCATCTACCATACAATAACGGAATTGAGCGCTGACATTTTTGTTGACCTCGGGGTCATTCAAAAGAAATTTCAGATAGATGAGCATATCGTCGTAATCCACCATATTGCGGCTGATCTTGTATTCGGCATACATCTTCTGCAGGTCGCCGAGTTTAGCGGCCAGCGTCAGAAAGTGCGGATAGTCGCGCGACAGCACTTCGTGCAGGCTCTGGTTGCGGTTGATGCTCATGCTTAAGATGCTGCGCAAGGTGTCCTTTTTAGGGAACCTTAACTTGTCCTCCAGATAACCGCTGCGGCTGGCCAACAGATGGAGCGCGTCCGCGCTGTCCGCCTCATCGATAAAAGAGATATTGCCGCTCAAGCCGATCACCTGCTTATATTTCTTGATGATGCGATAGGCGAACGAATGGAATGTCCCGCCTTCAATTTTACGGCACTGCGCCTCGTGCAGGGAGGCACGGCCAAGCATTTCGCGCGCAGCCTTTCTCGTAAAGGTCAGCAGCAGGATATTCTCCGGCGGTATGCCTTTGTGGATCATGTACAAACACCGGTATTCGATGACACGGGTCTTGCCTGTGCCGGCGCCTGCCACGACTAATAAAGGGCCTTCTGTCGTGGTAACAGCGTCCCACTGAGACGGGTTTAGTCTCTTTTTGATATCATCGATTTGAAGCTTAGACATAAACAGAAATGGGGTCTTATTTAAGCGGCTGGCTCTTCGGGATGATCTTTCTTGGGCTGAAAACCTGGTATAAGGGTTTCCTTCTTGAATTTAGACGCCTTATCTTTTTCAGGGGTCTTTTTTTCCGGCTCCTTCTTCTCAGGCCCGGCGGACGCCTGAGCTTTCAAAAAATCCGTATCGCTCGGCACGCCTTGCTTGAGCTCGATTTTCGTCTCTGACGGCTTAGGAAAACCCGGAAGCTCATCCGATTTTTGCGGTGGCACAGATTTCGGAACTGCTGGGGACGCAGTCGGAGCTACTGGGAACGCAGGCTGAGCCACAGGCGGAATTGGTTTTGGCAGCGGAACCAGAGGCGCAACCAATGGCGGCGCTTCCGGCGCCGGCGCAGCCTGAGGTTTTTCAAATATTGGCGGCTCGAGCTTGGGCGCCGTCATCTTCACCGGCTCTGATTTATTTAATGCCCCCTCCCTGATCTTCTGGATCTCAGCCTCTAACTCATTATATTGGCCTTTTAAGCCTTCGTAGACTTCGCTCTTTGACTTGAGTTCATTCTTGAGCCGCTCGATCTCTTTCTCAAGCTTGTCCGCCTCCAAGTCTCTTAAAGAAAGCTCGCCTTGAAGTTTCTGGCGAGCGACGGTTTCTTGCTGCAAAAGTGTGTCCTTTTGCTTGCTGTCGGCTTTTATTTCGCTCAGATCCTCTTTTGATTTCTCAAGTGACTTCATCTTGAGCGTCAGCTCGGAATTCTCTTTCCTAAAGACCTCGATCTCGTCCTTGACCTTAAAAAATTCGTCTTCCAGCTTCTGGCGCTCATCCATCATCTTCTTCATCTCAGTGTCTTTGCGCGCCGTCTCCGCCTCCAAATCCGAGACCCTCTTGATCTTCGAATCTTCGGTCGTCTTTTGTTGTTTCGTGTCATCGGTTGAAACTTTCAAAATGAACCCTACCAAGCCGAGCAACCCTAAAGCTAAAATGATGATCATAAATTCCATAGAATGCCCCCGTTATTTGACTTCAAATGAATAGCCGGACTCGATGGTCTTGATAAGATCGACCAACAGCGCGTTGACAGGCGTCTTGATCCCCAGGCTCTCACCCTGCCTGACGATAACGCCGTTTAAAAAATCGATCTCTGTCTTTTTTTTGTTCAATACGTCCTGAAGCATGCTGGAGATGTTATCCGCTGTCGCCTCACACACGGATTCGGTCCTGGCCAGCATATCATCATAGATCAATCTTATCCTTTTTCTCTTAGCCACCTTCACCGCCTCGGTGACCGCCTCCCGCATGATCGAGCGCGCGCCCTCATAGTCAAGGAGCTTTCCATTTTTCAGCCTTGTCACGGCGGACAGCGCATTCACGCCCACGTTGATGACGAGCTTGGACCACAAGATTCCCATCACGTCCTTGGAGATCTTGATCGCAATCCTGGATTTTCCGAAGAGCTCACGAAGATCTTTTAGCCCGACGCATAATGCCCCGTCGAGGCGCCCGACCACTGTCTCTCCTTCGCCCGCATGGCGCACGACACCCTCGGCTAGTAGGGTCGCGCCCATATTGGTCACACCTGCCAGGACGCGGTCGCGGCCAAAGGCCTCAGCCAAAAGCTCCACATTGCCCACGCCGTTCTGTAAAGAAACGACGAATGCGGAGTCGGATACGCACTCTTTTATCTTTTTTATGACGTTCTTTGTATCGTAAGATTTGACGCAGATAAACCAGAAATCAGAATCTTTGAGCTCATCGGGATCGGATGTTATTTTTGGATCGGCGATCTTAACGCTCGTCAGACCTTCGATGCGGATACCGCTCTTCCTGATGCGGTTCGCCCGCGAAGCGTCGCGATCCAGGATCCAGACCTCTTCTTTGGATTTTAAGAAGAGGCCCACAAACAAAAGCCCCACGGAACCCGGCCCAACGATGACAATCTTCATAACACTTAGACCTCTGTGTCACTTAACATAACATAGATCATTTTACCGGTCAAGAAATTCATGGACAAGCCTTTCGGTTTTAAGCGGCCTACCGACGTGAAAATGAACAAAACAGCTCAATATCCCCTCCAGCTGTTTTTTGACCGAAGGCAACAGGGCCAGGCGCAGGCAATTCTGCCATGCGGACTTCTCTATGTAAAGGATCGACGCGATCGTCCCGGGTAAAGTCATCTCGGCCTTTTTATCCTGATAAAGGCAGCGCGGGCATAGAAGCCCTCCCCTGTTGTGGCTGAAGTAAGCCTCGTGCAGGATCTTGGTGTCGCAGCCAAGGCACGAATCAAAATGGGGTTTGAAACCCGAAAGCGCGAGCATCTTGATCTGAAAAATAGGCCGCGTGTCCTGGTCATGGGATTTGAGCGTATTTAAAAAATCAAAAATGAGGTCAAACACCTTTGGGTTTGAGTCTTCAACAGGCATAAGAAGGTCAATCAATTCAATGGCCACAGAGGAAAATCCGTAAGCCTTGAGCTCCCCCCTTGAGATGCCAAAATCATCGATCAGATCGCACTGGCTGACCAGATGGATCTCAGACGTCCTCTTTTTATAAAAAATGATATGGTTTAAAGACAAGGGCGCAAGTGACGTCGAAAACTTTCTCGGGTCTTTACGGATGCCTTTTAAGATTCCTTTGACCTTTCCGTATTCTTTGGAAAAAAAGACGACGATCTTGCTCGTTTCGCGGAAATCAAAAGATCGAAGAACAAATGCCGGAGCAGAACAGATCATAGCCTTATTCTCTTATGCAATTCTTCCTGCCTCTTCCACATCTTTATTCTTTTCGCTTTAGACCGGTCGTCGTATCCGGTCAAATGAAGAATGCCGTGAATGATGTAGCGCGACAATTCCTCTTTAATAGGAAGACAAAGGGATTTCGAAACGCTTTTTGCCGCATCCGTTGAAACGATGATATCCGCGAAAAGACAGCCCGAAGGCTCGGACCCAAGCCTTAAGTCAAAAGACAAAACATCCGTAGGCCTGTCCTTATAATGAAATTTCTTATTCAAGGCCCTGATGAACGAGGCGCGAGCCAGCACAAGCGTGAGTCCGCAAGAACCAACCTTCTCTGCTCTAAGGACCCGAAGGATAAAATTTTTTAAAGAAACTCCGGTGAGGGAAACGTCTCGGGAGAGGCCTTGAACTTGGATTATATATTTACTTGCCTTCAACTTTATTCTGGTCCGGGTATTCAATCCGAGAATGGTAAAAAGCTCCCAATATATGGATGAACGTCGTGGCGATCTTTTCCAGGTCTTTCAAGGTCAGATCGCACATATCCAGCTGGCCGTCGATGAACTTGTTATTGATGATGCGGCGCACCATGTCCGAGATGCGCTCGGCGGTCGGCTCTTCCAAAGACCGGCAAGCCGCCTCGGCCGAATCCGCCAAGAGAACGATCGCCGTCTCTTTGGACTGAGGCTTTGGCCCCGGGTACCGGTAGACCTCTTCCTCGACGCCTTCCTGGTTTTCAGTAGATTCCAGCGCCCTGCGGTAAAAATAGTAAACAAGGCTTGTGCCGTGATGCTGGCAGATAAAATCAATGATCGCGTCGTTCAACCTGCTCTTCTTCGCCAGTTCAACGCCGGTCTTTACGTGGTCCATAATAACAAGCTTGCTCATGGAGGCGTTCAGACTATCGTGCTTGCTGGCATATTTATCCATGTTCTCGCTGAAATACTCGGGCTTCTCTAACTTACCTATATCATGGTAATAGGCGCCCACGCGCGACAAAAGAGCGTTCGCGCCAACAGCCTCTGAGGCGATCTCCGCCAGGTTACCGACCATGAGGCTATGATGATAAGTGCCTGGCGCCTCAAGGACTAACCGCTTTAAAAGAGGATGGTTAAAATCGGCAAGCTCAAGGAGGCTGATGTCCGTTACGACTTTAAAAAGATACTCAAAAGCAGGCAGAAAACCGGCGGCAAGGAATGCGCCGAAGATACCGTTGAAAAAAGGCGCGGCGCCAAACTTTAAAACAGACACCCCCTTTATGCCGAGCTGCCTGAAAAAGATGATAAGGCAAACCGCCTGGGCAATGCCCACGCAAAAACCAGCGGTGATGATCTTGGAGCGGCGACGCGCCTGCCAGACCAACAGGGCCCCTAAAATACTGCC
>JAGVGA010000031.1 GCA_020057345.1 Candidatus Omnitrophota bacterium
GGACCGGCAACGGCAATTGAATTTGCATTGAAGATTGTAGAGCAATTAACTGACCGGAATACCACTTTAGAGGTAAGAAAAAAACTACTGGCCTAGTGCTCCGTCAACTTAATTCTTATGGGTATAGCAAAAGTTGACTCCGCACTTCCGCTAGGAGGGCTTGCTCCCCCCTTCGGCGCTCACTTCGAACGCTTAAGCACCCCCCAAGCTCAGGGGAAATCTTTCCCCCGCACCCCCTTATACTACACTGTCAACTACTAAAAACTAACTTTACAGTGTACTACTTGATCTCCATCTCCATTTTTTGGTGCGGATCTTGGCGACTTCCCAAGAATAATCGTAGAGATGCAATCCTTTGGAAACAGCGATCATCTCGCCGTCTTCGACGCCGATCATATCCGCCATATACTGTTTGACCAATTGCAGGCCGCCGAGATTCGAAGGAAACCCTCCCCAAAGATCCCACGATCGAAAATACAGGATAAAATGAAGCTTGTTGTTGCGGATGCGCGTATCGATCAGGCGCAGGCACGGCGGGTCCTGAAGCTTTATATCCGAAGGCATGCCGATCTCCATGACAGCCTGGTTCGTGCCGAACCCTTCCTCCTTATACATCCGGATGACTTCTTCTATCTGATTAACTTCAAGAGGAATCTCGCGGATCATCTCCTGGCCGTCCTTGACCTCTTTGACGCGGACCTTGGGGTCCACCAAACGCTCGCCATAGGTGTAATCTTCCGTCTGCGTCTTGGCGCCCGTCAATAGATACGACAGATACCCCTGAATATAATCCATGTCGGTCGGGGCGGGAATATTCAGCCCTTCGGGGATAATGGGAATGATCTGATGGGAAGGTTTGCGGACGCGGACCGTTACAAAGTCAAATTCCAGTCGTTTGGCGCCCTGATAACTGCCGCGCGTGATGGTATAAACCTTCCCTTTCTCTAAGATCGCGCAGAGCGTTTGAAACCAAGCGTCGTCTAAATCAAAGGCATCGATAAATACAGGCGTTAAAAATTCATCGATCATATTCTATCCTATGAGTTTTGTTATTTCTTTAAGAAGGTCCGAAGGATCATAAGGTTTTGCAACAAACAGATTGCGGCCGACTTCATGGCCTTCAATATGCTCTTCCCTTTTTGTGAACAGACACGTCAAAAACAAAATCGGGATATTTTTTGTCTTTGGGTCGTTATGGAGCTTGGCCGCGGTCTCTGAACCGTCCATGCCGGGCATCAGGATATCCAGGATGATCAGATCCGGCGCCTCTGTTTTGGCGATCTTGATCGCCTCCTCGCCGCTCGTCGTTTTTAAAACTTCATAACCGGAAGCTCCCAACCTCTTCTCCAGTAAAACGAGCACATCCGATTCGTCGTCCACCGCCAAAATCTTTTTTTTAGACATCTCAGACTCCTTGTTTAAAGACTTAAGCACCTTTAAGGCCTGGCAATCCTTTTGTCGATCTCCGATAAAAGCTCTATTGCGTCATACGGCTTTGCGATAAAAAAGTTCTGGCCTAAAAGATGGCCACACTCCTTCTCTTCCTGCTTGGTGAACAGGCACGTCAAAAACAAAATCGGGATATCATTGGTCTTCGGATTGACGCGCAGCACAGACGCGGTCTCTGAACCGTCCATGCCGGGCATGGCGATATCCAATATGACCAGGTTCGGCTTCTTTTTTTCAGCCAGTTCGATCGCTTCCTTGCCTGACTCAGCTTTGATGACATCGTACCCGGCTTTTTGCAGCCTCTCGCCCAAAAGCTTCAGCACATCCGGCTCGTCATCTACAATGAGGATTTTTTTCTTTTCCATGCCTTCCTCCTTAAGCACCTTTTGAACTCTGTAAGGCCATACGAAGAACTAAGCTGAGCTTTTCCGGGTCGTAGGGTTTCGTCAAAAAAAACTCCGCACCCGCCTCTTTGCCCATTTCAATATCTTCCTTTTGCGCCAGCACGCTTAAAAAAATCACCGGGATGTCCTTCGTCTTGTAGTCAGATTTCAATTTCTTGCAGACCTCAATCCCGTTGAAATACGGCATCATGATGTCCAGGATGATCAAATCGGGCTTGCGCGATCTTGCCAGTTCAATGCCGAGGTAACCGTCTTCGGCGACCAGCACGTCGTACCCGAAAGAAATCAGCCTGAATTTCAGCAGGTTGCGCAGGCCGACCTCGTCATCGACAATAAGGATAGTCTTTTTTCCCTGTTCCATGGTTCCCTTTTTAAATCGGCATGGTAAATTTAAAAACCGAGCCTTCTCCGACCTTGGATTCTGCCCAGATCGTTCCGCCCATCGCCTCTACAAGATTACGGCTGATGTAAAGGCCGAGACCTGTTCCGCCGACACGGCGGATCAGGCTGCTGTCCAGCTGGACGAATTTTCCAAACAAACGCGCGAGGTCGTCCGACGGAATTCCTGCGCCCTCATCCCTGACGCCGAATTCAACAAAGGGACCGGTTTGCCGGCAAGACAGCGTGATCTTGCTCTTTTCGCGGGTGAACTTCACCGCATTGTTCAATAAATTCAAAATGATCTGAATCAATCTGTCCTTATCCGTCCGGACAGGCGGCAGATCATTTGCAAGATCCGTGACAAAGATCATCCCGCGTTTTTCTATTTCAATACGGACCAGGCTATACACATGCTCCACCACCTCATAGACATCGCAAAGAACAAGCTTGATCTTCAATAAATCTGACTGGATCTTGGAAATATCGAGGATGTCCCCAATGAGCCTGTTTAGGCGCTTGATATTCGAAAGAGCGATCCCCAAACATTCTTTCTGGGATTTATTGAGATGGCCCTGCGTCCCGTCAGAAACAATCTCAACGCCTTCCTTGATGGCGGACAAAGGAGTTCTTAACTCATGAGAAACCATGGAAACAAATTCGGTCTTCACCTGATCGAGCTTCTTCTTCTCCGTGATGTCGCGGATATTGCACTGGATGACTTTTCGATTCTCGACAAAATACAAGGTCGCGCCGAACTCGATAAAGATCTCCCTGCCGGAACACGTCTTCATTAAACAATCGGTCAAGAATACCGATATGTTATTCTTCAATTCTTCAAAAACACGCTCATAGATCTGAGTGCCGACAAAACATCCGACCTTATCAACCTCGAGGCCCTGAATGTCCTCTCGGGAACACTCGAACAAACTCAAAAGATAGGGATTGATATCGATGACCCTGTTCGTTTCTGCGTCAACTATCATTATACCATCCTGGGCGGCCTCAAACAACTTCCTGAACATAAGTTCCGAAGTCTGGAGCGCGCTGGTCCTCTCCCTGATAAGCGATTCAAGGCTTTCGGAATATCGCCTCAATTCATCTTCGAGTAATTTCCTGTCCGTGACGTTCTTCGCCAGATGAATAACGCCGATCATCTGCCCCTTCTCGTCCCGTAATGGCGAAAGGGTCACATCCACATACGCCTTCTGCCCGACGTTTGTTTCATGCACATGCGTCGCGGATACGGTCTTACCTTCCTTGACGACCTTATCAAACCCACATGCTTCACAGGGCGGGCATAGGTGGCTTTTGAGCTCTTCGCACCTCTTACCTACCACATCTTCTTTCTTTAAGCGCACCTCTTCTAAAAACATCCTGTTCGCATCCAAGATCATCCGGGTGTTGCAATCAAGGACAATCAGGGAGTCGCTGATGGAATCGATGACGTTCTTGGAAAGGGCCCTTTCGTACTCCAGGAGCTCGATCGTCCTATACCTATCAGTCATGTCAAGAGTCAGCTCCAGAACCTGTTCGACCTCACCGCGTTCGTTCTTGATCGGCGAACAGATCAGCAGAAAATCCATCACTTTCCCGCTCGGAAAAATGACGTGCTGTTCGGCTGTGGAGATCTCGCCGGTCTGCATGGCCTTATGGCTGGGGCAACCATCGCAAATGTTGTTTTTGAATTGATAAGTCTCATAGCATTTCCTGCCTTTGATAGTGAGTAAGTCGCCGAACCATTTCTCCAAGGTCTCATTGACCCAGACGATCTTAAAATCCCTATCGACAAGCGACAGGCCGGCGCCGATGGAAGTCGCAATAGTCCTTAGGCGCGCTTGTTCTCCCATAAGCTTTGTTTCAAGATTCTTTTGTTCGGTTATATCCTGGACGATCCCTTCCAGATAATTCCTGCCGTCGTTCTCCCTGATCAATTTAGCGGTATAGGACAGCCATATATGATTACCTTTGCGCGTAAGAGCTTCCACTTCCTCATTTTTCAAAAAACCTTGCGTCATGACCTTCTGGTTAAATTCGCGCAAGGCAGATATTTTATCTTTTTTACTGCTATCGACTATCTCAGCGATAGACATGCCCAGAAGCTCCCCAAGCGAAGAACACTCAAGCATTTCCACATACGCGTTATTGGCCTCCACGTACCTGGGGTTCTCGGAAACCTCGGCCTTAAACAGCCCGATCTTCAGATTCTCCGTAAGTTCTTTAAATTTATTCTCTGATTCGAACGACGCCGCTTCAGCGGCCTTTCGTTTCGACAGGTCAATAGCAACGCCCAGAAAACCGATGACCTCTCCTTTTTCATTTTTTAACCCTGCCAGAGAAATGTCGATAGGGATCTGTATCCCGTCTTTACGTATCCAGGTCCACTCGTGTTGCTCCTCGGAATTATTGGCGTATAAGTTCTTCAAATGCTCGAAGATTCCCGTTGGCCTGCCCTCTTCATTTGCGATCCATTCTTTATAAGCCTCCATCTCCGGCTCTGGATGAAATTGCAGAGGCGTCATTTTACCCACCACCTCCTCTACGGTGTAGCCCAGCATCCTTTCTGCGCCGGAATTAAAGACGCTGATCAACCCTTGCATGTCAGTAGCGATCATCGCCACATGGCTCGCGCCGTCCAAAACAGTCTTGATCTTCGAGTGCGCATCTGACAACTTCTCCTCAAAACGCTTATGTTCAGAAATATCCTGGGTCAAGCCGATCCCGAAAAGGATATGGCCTTTCGGGTCCTTGACCGGGAAAACGGTCATAGAAACATCTATCCTGGCGTCCTTGGTCTTATGAACCATCTCCCAGATGAACGTATTCCCGAGAAAAACCTTTTCGATCTCACGCTCGATCTTCTCGATACCTAGAAGCTGCGGGATCTTCTTGCTCAACAAAGGGTCTTTCTCGTCGACCACCTCTGCCTTATCATAACCGTACATGACTTCGGCGCCGTGATTCCAAAAGATCAGCCGGAGATCGCGGTCAAAACCAAAAATAGGATTGGGCGAATTATTGAGGATGCCGCGGAAGGTCTCTTCCGAACGCGCAAGCTCGGCCTCCGTCTCTTTCAAACTGACAAGCGCTTTGTTTAAATTTGTTTTTTGTAACTCAAGCTCAAAATTCTTCAGCGAAAAAAACAACAGGAACGAATAGCTCATGATGAGCAAAACCAGAAATGCCAAAACAACAAAGATCGCCTCCAGGCGCGCCTTCAGGATGATCGACTTGATTTTTGAATTGTCCAAATCCACGCCCAGCAATAAAGTTGTCACTCCGTGGACGTCCGAGATCGGAACAAAAATGGAAAAGGCATACGTAGGCCTTCCGCTCAATCGAGGCTCATGAATTGTCGGCTGCTTCGAATGAAACGCATCCAGGATCGTCTTTTTCGGGATCCTTGCTCTGAAAGAAGGCGTCACATCCTGAGGAAATACCTGCTGGAGGCTACCCACCACAAAATAGGGCGCGTTATCCTTGAACCCCACCAGATAAAGCGCCTTGACAAAAGATGACATATCCGCCAACTCTGTCAGGCGTCTATGGATTTGGCGGTATTGCGGATAAAGCGATTCGACGCGTCGCAGTGAAAAAATATCAGAATCAACAACACCCAGGGCATCCGCAAGGATCTTGGCATCCGCCGTCATGATCTTATAAAGATGTTGCTTTTCGTGATGCTCGACCTTGTTGATCAAATTAAAGCTAAAAATAATGAAGGCTGAATAGAGCAAGAGAAAGGTCGTGACTATGGAGCGCACGTGCCTGGATCCCATGGCTGAGCTCAAAGACGCGGCTATGGTCATCTTCGTGACTTTAAAAATAAAGAGGAAGGCGATCAGTGTGGCTATGACCGCCCTGACAAACTGAATAGGCATATGAACGGCAGCCAGGAATGAGGCATCGTTCAGATGAGTCGACGGGAAAAAGACGGACTGCGGAACGACGATCCCGGTTACGAGCGCATAAACAAAAAACAAAACGCCGGCACCGGCATAAATCAGCCTGAATTCCCTGCCTTGGGCATGCCGGCTAAACAAAAAAAGAGAAATGCAGGTTCCAAGGGCCCCAGGAAAACCCATGGAGTAGCGAATCAAGACCATAGGACAATTAGGACA
>JAGVGA010000058.1 GCA_020057345.1 Candidatus Omnitrophota bacterium
ATAGAGGCGGCTTTTAAGGCGCCGCGCGATTTCGACGAGGATAAGATCAAGGCGCAACAGGCGCGCAGGATATTAGACCGCCTCGTCGGATATTTTTTGAGCCCGCTTTTGTGGCGCAAGGTCACGCGGGGGTTATCTGCCGGCCGGGTTCAGTCTGTCGCGCTTCGCCTGGTGGTGGACCGCGAGCGGGAGATCCAGGCGTTCAAGTCTCAGGAATACTGGAGCGTCGAGGCGGAATTGAGTAAAAAGACAGCGACGACCAAGGAAGAGAAAAAGCAATTCGGCGCGACCTTAGAGAAGATCGATAACGAAAAATTCACGATCTTAAGCGCGGCTGAGGCGTCCGGGGTCGTCGATGATATCAAGGACAATGACTTGACCGTTTCTTCGTCAGAGAAAAATATCAAGAACAGGAACCCCCTGCCGCCGTTCATCACGAGTTCTTTGCAGCAGGATTCTTTCAATAAACTCAGGTACAGCGCCATGAAGACCATGTTCATCGCCCAGCAGCTCTATGAAGGCATCGAACTTGGGGAAGAAGGGCCCGTGGGTTTGATCACGTACATGAGGACCGATTCGACACAGGTCGCCCAGACCGCGCTCAATGAAGTGCGATCTTTTATCGCAAAAGAGTACGGCAAGGAATATTTGCCGGAGTCGCCGCGCATCTATAAATCCAAGAAATCGGCGCAGGAAGCTCATGAGGCGATCCGGCCGACGATGGTGGCGCGGGCCCCGAAAGAGATTCAACAGTATCTTTCCCCTGAGCAGTTCAAGCTTTATGACCTTATCTGGAAGAGGTTTGTGGCCAGCCAGATGAATCCGGCACAGCTAGAAATGACGAGCGCGGTTTTAAAGGTCTTAAAATATTCTTTTAAGGCCACAGGTACTTCGATCGCTTTCCCCGGCTTCATGGCCTTGTATAAGACCGAGGAAGAGGCCGAAGAAGAGGGCAAGAAAAATATCCTGCCGCCTCTTCTACCGGGCGATCTTTTAAGCGTGGTGAAGCTTTCCTCGGAGCAACACTTCACAAAACCTCCGAGCCGTTACTCGGAAGGGTCTTTGATCAAGGCCCTGGAGGAAGACGGGATCGGCAGGCCGAGCACGTATGCCCCGACTATCTCGACCATCGTCACCCGCGATTACGTGCGCCGGGAAAAGGGGTATCTTATGCCGACGGAGTTAGGGATCAAGGTGAGCGAGCTTCTCGTCCAGTATTTTCCTCAGGTCATGGACATCACATTCACGGCGCACATGGAGGAAGAGCTGGATATGGTGGAGGACGGCACCGCTAACTGGGTCAATATCTTAAACGAGTTCTACGCGCCTTTTAAAGAGAAGCTTGACGTGGCTTCCAAGGAGATCAAGAAGGAGGTCATCTTTTCCGACGAAGTTTGCAGCGTTTGCGGAAAGCCTATGGTGATCAAGTGGGGCCGCAAGGGAAAATTCCTGAGCTGCTCGGATTACCCGACGTGCAAGAATTCAAAATCCATCTCAAGCGGAGTCAAGTGTCCTGAAGCCCAGTGCGGCGGAGACCTGATCCTGCGGCGTTCGTACCGGGGCAGGTCTTTTTACGGCTGCAGCAATTATCCGAAGTGTCATTTCACCTCGCGTGACTTGCCTTCAAGCGAGCCGCCGGCCGAAAAACCCGCAGCGCAAAAAGAAGAATAAGAATGGAACGCTATATCGAGAAGTTCTTAAGGTATCTTGAGATCGAGAAGAACGCCTCCCCGCACACCATCGTCAACTATAAGCTTGACCTCAATGGTTTTAAGGATTTTTTGAAAGAGGCCGATGTCGCCCAGGTGGACCATCTTTTTTTGCGCAGATACTTGGCTTCCTTGAAAGAGAAAAGGCTGACGGCGCGAAGCATCGGCCGTAAGCTTTCTTCCTTGAGAAGTTTTTTCAGGTTCCTCATCAAAGAAGGCTATTGCCAAGCGAACCCGACGGATGCAGTCTCATCGCCTAAGCTTGAAAAGACCCTGCCGAGATTCCTGACGGAAAATGACGTAGTCCGGCTCATCGAGGCCCCGGACCAGGAGACGCTCAAGGGGTTGCGCGACAGGGCCATCTTAGAGACGCTTTATTCCACGGGGATGCGCATCTCCGAGCTTGTTTCTTTAAGAGAGGACAATATCGATTTTATCAGCGGAACGCTTAAAGTATTCGGCAAAGGGAAAAAGGAGAGGTTGCTTCCCGTCGGAGAGCGGGCCCTGCGCGCCATCAGGAATTATATAAGAAAGAGGAAAGGTGCAACGGAATTGATCTTTTTAAATAAAAACAAGAAGCCGCTCGGCGCCAGGGGCATCCGCAAGATGTTCGACTGCTACATCGCTGCCATCAGTTTAAAAGAACATATTTCTCCTCATACCCTGAGGCATTCGTTTGCGACCCATCTTTTGAACAGAGGGGCGGACCTGCGTTCCGTGCAGGAGCTCCTGGGCCACGCGAACCTGTCTTCGACACAGATCTACACGCACTTGACTACGGATAGGCTGAAATCCATTTACGAAAAGGCGCACCCGAGGGCCTAAAGTCGATGTTCTATTTTCTTTACGATCTGTTTTTGTTCTTTGCGGTCTTGGTCTATTTGCCCGTTTATGCGTTTCGCGGCCGGGTGCACAAAAACATCCTGACCCGCATCGGGATTTTTGACCGGGATTTTTTCCGCGCGGTCAAGGGCAGGGATACGGTTTGGCTTCATGCGGTCAGCGTCGGTGAGGTGCGGGCCGCCGAGTCGCTCTTGCGCCTGATCAGGGCCCGCTGGCCCGATAAGTCGATCGTGGTCTCGACAGTCACGCCCACCGGCCAGGCGATCGTTAAAAACATTTTAAAAGAAAATGAGGTCGCTTTCTACGCGCCCCTGGATATCTCTTGGGTGGTCCAGAGGTTTTTTTCCAATATCACGGCCAGCCTTGTCATCATCATGGAGACAGAGCTTTGGCCGAATTTGATCCGCCTGAGCAAAAAGAACGGCGCGTCCGTTGTCATCGTTAACGGCAGGATCTCGGATCGTTCGTTAGACGGGTATGAGCGGGTCCGCCCGGTAGTCAAAAATATCTTAAACGATGTAGCGCTCTTCTGCATGCAGAACGAGGAGTCCCGTAACCGGATCATCGCCTTAGGGGCGCCCGCGGAACGTGTGCGCATGACCGGAAATATCAAATTCGATATCTCCGCGGATCTCAATACATCGCCTGTGGTGCGGCGCGCCAGAGAGCTCCTGGCGGGCTCTTTGGTCTTTCTTTGCGGCAGCACGCATGAGGGCGAAGAGGAGATCATCGTCGATCTTTACAAAGAACTGCGCAGGGACTTTTCTTCATTGAGGCTCGTGATCGCCCCGCGCCACCTGACGAGAATCGACAGGGTCCGGCGCCTGATCAAGCTTGCCGGATTCGATGTCGCGTATCTGTCGCGGCTGGGCCAGGCATCGGCGGTGTCGTTGACGTCCAGCGATATCCTCCTGGTCGACACCATCGGAGATTTAAGCGCTCTTTACGGCATTTCCGATATCGCTTTTATAGGCGGAAGCCTTGTCCGTCACGGCGGTCATAATCCGATCGAGCCGGCGGTTTTCGGCAAACCCGTTCTTTTTGGAAACCATATGGATAATTTTCGGGAAATAAGGAACATCTTTTTAAAAGAGGGGGCTGCGGTGCAGGTAGACAGCGCTCAGTCCCTTGACTACGCGTTGAGAAAATTATTAGCCAGTCCTCACGAGAGAAAGCAGCTGGGCGAGCGGGCCAAAGGGCTTTTGGACAAAAACAGGGGCGCGGCAGAGCGGACATTTGCCGAGATAGAAGGGTTGTTCAAGAGATGAAGTCTTTGAGGGTTTTTTATACGAATAACGAAGCGACGCTGACGTACAAGATCCTTTTTCCCCTGCTTTTTTTCCTGTCTCTTGTTTATGGTTTTTTTCTTTATTTGGCCAGGGCCGGGCAATTCGGGTCTTACAGGCCTCAAGCCAAGGTTATCAGCGTCGGAAATATAACGCTTGGGGGCAGCGGCAAAACGCCTTTTGTGGAACTCCTGATCGGTTTGTTGTCAAAAAGAGGCAGGCATCCTGCTGTCTTGATAAGGGGATACAAGAAGCCTAGGGGAAGGGAAGGTTTGGGCGTCGAAGATTACCGTCTCCTCGGAGATGAGGCGCGCATGCTCACGGAGAATCTCAAGGGAAGAGCAGGGGTTTTTGTCGGTTCGGACCGCGTTTCCATTGCTCGCCAAGCGGATCAGGAAAAAAAATTCGACACGATGGTGCTAGACGATGGTTTTCAGCACTGGGGCCTCAAAAGAGATCTGGATGTTGTGATGGTCGATGCGACGAATCCTTTTGGCAACGGCTTTTTGCTGCCTGCCGGGCATCTGAGAGAGGGCGTCTCGGCGCTCAAAAGAGCCGACCTTATCTGTTTGACGCGCACGGATGAAGCGCCGGAGGCTGCGGTGGACGCGCTCGCGTCAAAGATTTCAGGTATCAGCCCCCAGGCCCCTCTTGTGTGGCTGGTTCATGTGCCGGAGGTACTTTATGACCTGACAACGGAGGCCCGCGTTTCCGCAGAGAGCATAAAAAACGCGGAAGTGGGCTTGCTGTGCGGCATCGCTAACCCCATATCTTTTTTGAGGACTGTGGAACGTTTGGGCGGCCGTGTCGTCATAAAGAAGTTTTTTGAAGACCACCACGATTTTTCAGCCGAGGAATTAGCGGACCTGAGCCGTGTGTGCGCGGCCTCGCATGTATCGAAGGTGATCGTGACCGAAAAAGACGCCGCGCGGCTAAAGGGGCGGCCCGATCTAAAAAGCCTTAAAATAGACATCCTTGTTTTAAGGATCGCGGTAAAGATAGTCAAAGGCCAAGAGGCGCTGGATGAAAGATTGGATTCTCTATATCATTGTTAGGATTATTGTCGGCCTGGTGCGGTTCGTGCCGCTGAAGTTCTTGCTTTATTTAGCCCGGGGATCCGGTCGGCTCTATTATTATTTCGCCGGTAAAAAAAACAGGAGGGCGCTCGCCCACCTAAGGCTCGCTTTTCCGCAAAGGCCGGCAAGCGAGCTGAAAAGGATCGTGCGGCAGGTGTACATGCGCTTTGCGGAGAATTATTGTGAGGTTTTATACCTGCCTTATTTGGGCGAAGAGTATTTTAAAAAGCACATCCGCGTGCCGCAGCTGGATCAGCTCAAAGAGGCGCTGCACGGCCAACAGGGTGGTATTTTTCTGGCGTGCCACGCGGGCAGCTGGGAACTTTCCAACATTGCCTGCGCGATGTTTTTAAAAGACACAAGCTACGCCATGCTGGCCCAGCCGCAGAAGCGCTACAAGAGCTTGGATGATTATCTGAACCGCTTGCGGGAGAGCAAGGGATGCCGTGTGATCCGCGTGGATGAATTGAAAAAAGTCGTGGCGCATCTGACAACGAATAATGTTTTGGGCGTTGTCGCCGACCATGGCGGCAAAGACGGCGTCCTGATCGATTTTTTCGCCAAACCCGCGCGCACGCCTGTGGGCGGCATCAAACTGGCGAGGAAATTCAATTCCCGGATCTTTCTTGCGTATATGCGCCGGGTCAACGAATTAGACCATGAGATGCTCTTTGAGCCGTATGAGCTCGTAACGACAAACGATCAGGAACGGGATATTGAGGTCAATTTAACGAACATCAATAAAGTATTTGAGAAATGGATCAGGCAATATCCCGAAGAATATCTTTGGTTTTACAAGCGCTGGAAGTATTCGACGCAGAAGAACATACTCTTGTTGAGCGACGGCAAAGCCGGTCATCTCAAGCAGTCTTTGGCTGTCAGTTCACTGGTGAGGGAGCTCGGGTTTCGCACCCAATGCGAGGTTGTTCCCGTTCATTTTAAGAACCGGGCGTGGAGCCGGGCGTGCGCGTTAGCCGGTTTCCTGATCGGTCCGGCAAGGGCTTCCTGGTTTTTTTCTTACGCCTTGGAGTCTGAGACCAGGCGCAAGAT
>JAGVGA010000064.1 GCA_020057345.1 Candidatus Omnitrophota bacterium
CACCAATTGACAAAAAGCCAAGGTAATTTCTCCTTGGCTATTTTGTTGTCGAGCATCATGAAATATTTTTCTTTCAGGCACTTGAAATTTTTACAACACGTGTTAATATTTTAGTAGTAGCAGAAACAGGTTTTTGAGGCAAAAGGCGGAACGACTAGAGGGCAGGCTATGCCCGTGAAAAGTTCTCTTTCCCCTTTTGCCTCTTTTTTTGTTTCCGCGGTATTATTAGCTTGACTTTTACGGATCATCATGTTAACCTTTATTCATATAGTTAACATAAGTTAATATGAGTATATAAGTTAACATTGAAACCAGTTGGAGGACATAGTGTTATGAAAAGATTAAGTAAAGAATATATAAGTATTCCTGAATTAGCCAAGATTCTTTTTTTAAGCCGAGTGGCGGTATATAAGAAAGTGAAGAGTGGTCAGATCAAGGCTATTCGTATTGGCAGGATCTATGGGATCTCCAGGGAGTACGTTGATGGGATCCTCGGGAATATTTTGACCTCAGAAAATAAGAGAAAGATAGACATGGCTGTTAAAAAGACGGTTGACGAGTATGGCGAAACGCTCAAGTTCTTGGGGAATGAATGATCAAACGGATTACGCTCTTAGAGGTTGAATATCTTGCTTTTAAATTGGCGCGTGAGATTATATCTTTTAATGAACCAATCCCCGATTTTTCGACAAGATTTGCAAATAAATTAGAGGGATGTCTGGCGGCACCTTTTCAGACATTTTCCGGAAAATCCTTATATCCGTCATTGCTTGATAAAGCGAGCGCATTGTTTTATTTTATGATCAAGGACCATCCTTTTCAGAACGGGAACAAGCGTATAGCCATGACCACATTATTTGTTTTTTTATACGAGAATCGCAGATGGCTTAAGGTCGATACGATGGAGATGTATAATTTTACCATGTGGATCGCTCAAAGCCCCGCGTCTTTAAAAAATGAAACCATCAACGCCGTAGTAAAATTCTTGAAATCTCATCTTATCGTGATATCAGAATCATAGAGTTCGAGTGCCTTGTTTTTTTATGTCTACATCTCTTTACATCCATATCCCGTTCTGCAAGTCCAAGTGTTTTTACTGCTCGTTCGCCTCCTACGCGAAAAAAGACCACCTTATCGCTTCCTATGTTGAGGCGCTCAAGAGGGAAGTGGCTTCTATCAGGGGGACTTCCATCGACACGGTCTATATCGGAGGCGGAACGCCGACTTATTTAAGCTCAGATCAGGCCAGAGAGATCCTTTCTGTCGTTCAATACCATCATATCGTCAAGAAGAATGCGGAAGTGACGATCGAGGCGAATCCAGCCACGTTTGACTTGAAAAAAGCGGAGGCCTTGCGCGAAGCGGGCATCAACCGCGTCAGTCTGGGCGTCCAGTCATTGAACGAAAAATATTTGAAATTCTTAGGCAGGCCGCACAGCCGCAAGGAGGCTTTTTTGGCGTTTGATATCCTGCGCCAGGCCAATTTTTCCAATATCAGCGTTGATCTGATCTATTCTCTTCCCGGCCAGACAAAGCAGGAGATCAAAAGGACGTCGAGGAGATCCTGGGTTTACAGAGTCCGCATGTTTCGCTTTATTCTTTGGCGATCGCCCAGGGATCGGAGTTTTATGAAAAGAGGGTGAGGCTGCCGCTGCCGGAGACGCAGGCCAGGCATTTTCTGTATGGTAAATCGCTCCTGGAGAAAAACGGGTTGCGTCATTATGAGGTAAGCAATTTTTCCAGAAAAGGTTTTGAGTGCCGGCACAACATGAATTACTGGAGGGGCGGCGATTATATAGGATTGGGGGCTGCGGCGCATTCGCACTTAGAAGGCCGCCGGTTCTGGAATCACGAGGAGATTGAAATGTATATTTCCCTTATCAATGGGAAGGGCTCGGCGAAAAAAGGAGAAGAAAGCTTAAAGGGCCAAAAGCGGTTCATGGAATCTCTTCTGATCGGCCTAAGGATGGTCGATGGCGTTAACATCAAAGAGCTGGAGCACTGGTTCAAGGCATTGCTTTCAGAAGACAATAGGACAAAGATCGCAGACCTTATGAAGCACGGGTTGTTGGCGAAAAAAACCGGACGGCTGAGGGCGACGACATCCGGAATGGTCATCTTGGATGAGATCTGCGCGCGCCTGATTTGAATAGACTATTCGGTCAATTCCATATATAATAAATAATTATAGAAAAAATATCAGGGGCGAGGTTTATAATGTTTAAAAAACTTTTTGTCTTTTTTTTAGCGGTTTTCTGCCTGACAGGCTGCACCAAATGCATCATCACGCTTTCGGAATATTACGACATCACAGGCAAAGTCTTTTTGCCTAAAGCCGATGATGCGCCGATCGATATCCTGACAACGGCGCCAAGCCGTCCCACCCAGGAGGTAGGCGTCGTCAAAGTGCTGGCGCGGTGGGGCACGCCCAAAGCGACCATCAATAAAGAGATGGAAAAGAGGGCAAGGGCGGCCGGCGCGGACGCGGTGGTCGATGTCCAGTACGGGGAAGATACGTCCAATAAGCTCATATTGTGCGGCAAACTTGTGGCGACGAAAAGGAATCTGAGCGCTTCCGGCAAGGCCGTTATTTATACGGATAAAAAATAGTTTGGCTTGACCTTTTCTGCTTAATGAAAAAATACTCTCTGATCCTTTCCTTATTTACCTTTTTCTTTCCGGTAGCCGGTTACGCCCAGGAATCAGATAACGCACCGACGCTCGCCGCCTGGCCTTTTTACGTATTCGCCCTTGTCGTCGGGATTTTTGCTTCTATCTTCTTGAGCCGCATGGCCCGCTCCAGCCGCAAAGTGGAGCTGTCTGTTAAATCCCAGTTTGTTTACGATAAGGATATCGAGAGTTCTTTGGAAAAGACCCTGGCAACGGTCGTCTCTTCGCCGGTCAGCCGGAGGCAGGTCGTGCGTTTCTTGACTGAGGCGGTCTCCGAGAAGGTCAGCCGTCGTGTCGCGGAGGCGACCACCGAGGTCACGTCAAAATACGAGACACTGATCGCGGAAAAAGACAAAGAGCAGGAGATTACGCATTTAAAATACAAGAACATCGTCAAAGAGAAGAATCAGACCGAGGCGATCCTGCAGAGCGTGGCCGAAGGGCTGGTTGTCGTCAACAGCAAGGGCGAAGTTGTGATGATGAACCCGGCGGCCGAAAGGCTCCTGGGCGTTGATAAGACGAAGAAGATCGGCCATCCCCTGACGGAGAACATGAAGGATGAGGAGGTTGTCTCGCTCATCTCCGACAAAGCGGCGAGCGGCGAGAGGGTCGTCGAATTGAGCACGCTCAAGCAGGAGACCAAAAAGATCATCCGTTCTTCAAGTGCCCTTGTCGAGAACGAGAACGGCCAGACAGTCGGTATGGTCTCTGTTCTGACGGACGTCACCAAACAGAAGGAGCTTGACCGCCTGAAATCCCAGTTCGTCTCTAATGTTACCCATGAGTTGCGCACGCCGATCGTTGCGACCCAGAAGGCGCTGGATGTCATCATCGATAAAGCCGCAGGGCCCCTGACCGGCGATCAGGCGAGATTCCTGGATATTGCCCACCGCAACCTGGATCGCCTGAGCCATTTGATCAATGACATCCTTGATTTTTCAAAGCTTGAGGCGGGCAAGATGAATCTGGAATTAAAAGAGGTCGATATTGCCTTGGTCATCGCGGACGCGGTTGAAGGCTTGATCAGTTGGGCAGATTCCAAGGACGTTCGTTTAGAGAAGAAGATCCAGTCCGGCCTGCCTCCTGTGCGCATCGATCCCTACAGGATCATTCAGGTATTCAATAATCTTATCGGCAACGCTCTTAAATTCACGCCGAAAGGCGGGTCTGTGACGGTTGAAGTCAAAGAGTTCAATCGAGGCGCAGAAGTGGAGGTCAGCGTTCAGGATACGGGCTCCGGCATCGCCAAGGAAGACCTCCACCGTGTTTTTGAAAGATTTTTGCAGGTCGGAGAGAGACGGCAGACGGATATCAGCGGCACGGGACTTGGGCTTTCGATCGCTAAAGAGATCGTGGAGATCCACGGCGGTAAGATTTGGGCAGAAAGCGAATTGGGTAATGGGGCAAAGTTTATTTTTGTGCTGCCTGTGAAAAGATAGGCAGCAACGAGGAAAGGAATAAGAAAATGGAAAAGACGGATAAACCGATCATGGTTTTGCTGGTGGATGACGAGCCGGATTTTGTCGATCCAATTGCGTTCTGGCTGAAGTCCAGGGGTTATTTCGTGGACACGGCGCGCAACGGCAAAGAAGCGATCCAGAAGGTCAAGACGGCTGTGCCGGATATCATGTTCATGGATATCAATATGCCTTCCATGGACGGGATCGAGACCTTGAAGAATATCCGCGCCTTTAACAAGGATCTGCCGGTCGTCATGGTGACCGCCGCTTTCAGCAGCGAGGATAAGATCAATAAGGCAAAAGAACTCG
>JAGVGA010000021.1 GCA_020057345.1 Candidatus Omnitrophota bacterium
CACTTTTTGACCTTTATGCCCATTGCGAGCGCTTTTTGCAAAGCAATCTTATATCTTATTCTAAGATTGCCTGCCTACCGCAGGCAGGCTTCGTCGCTAACGCTCCTCGCAATGACACAGTTACGAACGGTTCTATTTTCTACTTCGCATACTCGATGGCCCGAGTCTCTCTAATGACCGTAACCTTGACCTGGCCCGGATATTCCATCCCCTCTTCTATCTTCTTGCGGATATCGCGCGCCAAAACGATTGCGTCGTTATCCGTAATCTTCTCCGGCTGAACGATCACGCGGATCTCACGTCCCGCCTGGATCGCAAACGCCTTCTCAACGCCCTTGAACATATTGGCTATGGACTCGAGTTTTTCCAGGCGCTTGACATAGATCTCAAGCGTCTCTCTGCGGGCACCCGGACGCGCGGCGCTGATCGCATCCGCGGCCGCGGCCAAAACGCCGAAGAGGCTGGTCTTTTCCACTTCCTCATGGTGCGCCTCGATGCCCTGGATGACAACCTCCGACTCGCCGAATTTTCTGGCGACCTCGGCGCCGAGCTTGGCGTGCGTGCCTTCCACCTGCTGGTCCATGGCCTTGCCGATGTCGTGCAGAATACCGATCCTGCGGGCGATCTTCGGGTCGATTGCGACCTCATCCGCCATAACGCCCATAAGCAACGCCACTTCCTTGGAATGCTGCAGCGCGTTCTGGCCGAAGCTCGTGCGGTATTTCAGGCGGCCGATCATCTTCACCAGCTCCGGATGAATGCCGTGCACGCCGATATCAAAAAGGACCTTCTCGCCCTCTTCCTTGATCTTGGTCTCCATCTCTTTCTTGACCTTCTCCACCAGCTCTTCGATGCGGCCCGGGTGGATGCGTCCGTCGGAGATCAGGCGCTCAAGCGCGATGCGCGCGATCTCCCGGCGCACCGGGTCAAATCCCGAAAGCATTACCGCCTCCGGCGTATCGTCAATGATGACATCGATGCCCGTCGCCATCTCAAACGCGCGGATATTGCGGCCTTCGCGGCCGATGATACGGCCTTTCATGTCATCGCCCGGCAGATTGACGACGCTGACGGTCGATTCGACCGCATGCTCCACCGCGCAGCGCTGGATCGCATAAGAAATGATCTCCCTGGCCTTCTTTTCAGACGTCTCCTTGATCTCGTCTTCGGTCTTTTTGATCAAGACGGCCTTTTCCCTGTTCAACTCGCTTTCAAGCTTAGAGAGGAGCAGAGTCTTCGCTTCCTCAGGCGACATATTGGAGATCTTGTGCAGCCGGTCTTTCTCCTCAACGAGCAAACGCGCCAACTCGTCGTTTTTAGCCTTCAGGCCATCTTCCTGAGACTTCAAATTCCTGGTCTTGTCCTCAAGCTCTTTTTCTTTCTTCTCCAATAGGTCAACGCGCCGGTCAAGGTTGGACTCGCGCTGAGACATCCTTTTTTCGATATTGGCGATCTCTTCTTTTCTCTCGCGCGTCTCCTTCTCAAAATCCTGCCGCATCTTAAAGAGAAGGTCCTTCGCGTTCAATTCGCCTTCCTTGCGGACAGCCTCTGCGGACTTCGTCGCTTCGTCGATGATTGCCTTGGCCTGCAATTTAGCGCTCTTCAATCTCTGTTCCCCCAGAGACTTTCGGAAAAACAGGAACAAAAATGAAAGAGCTACGCCGCCGGCAAATGCGATCCCGCCGATCAAATACAAATTGGTGCTCGTAGACATTAGTAGGTACCTCCGTGACTCGCTTTTTGCGTCTTTTTTTGGTGGACCGATTTGAACTTACGCGAACAAGACGATGCTAACGGCGAAGTCGTGAGGTTCCAGAGGAGGGAAGTCGCGGATGAGCTGAAAGTCAAAGGCAAGGCCGACCGTAGGCGTGTCTTTCGGAAGCCGGCTTAAAAACCTATCATAATACCCCATGCCCCGGCCGAGCCTGTTGCCCGCCTCGTCAAAGGCGAGCCCCGGCAAAACGACCAGATCAATATGCTCCAAGGGGATGGGCCGAATGTATTCTTCTTTAGGGTGGCGGATGCCGTAGGGCCCTGTTTTCAGCTCTTTCTCCAGGTCTCGGACAACAGACGGGAACATCTCCCGGCGCGCCCACTGGACAACAGGAACGGCGACCCTCTTGCCTTGCTTAAGTGCGTCTTTGATCATCCTCAGCGTATCAACTTCTCCGTCGGTGGAAAGATAGAACAACACCGTCTTTGCTTTTAAAAACTCCTTTAAAGAAAAAAGTTTCTTCGCGATCTTAAAACTTTTCTTAAGTCTCTCGTCCTCCTTATGGTCTTTGAGTTTTTTTAACAACTCTTCTCTTATTTTTTTCTTCTTTTCCTGGATCATTGCCCCTGCTTCTTTCGATAATCCTCGATCGCGGCGCGCAAGGCCTCCTCGGCCAGGACAGAGCAGTGCATCTTCACTTTCGGCAGGCCGCCTAAGGCCTCGGCCACCGCCCTGTTGGAGATCGCAAGCGCCTCTTCGATAGTCTTGCCTTTGACAAGGTCCGTCACCATGCTGCTCGTTGCGATGGCTGCCCCGCAGCCAAAGGTCTTAAACCGCGCCTCGACGATCCTGCCAGCCTCGACTTTGATATAAAGGCGCATGATGTCGCCGCAGATGGGATTACCCACATTGCCGATGCCGTTGGCATCCGGCAATTCGCCCACGTTATGCGGGCTTAAAAAATGCTGCATCACCTTTTCGCTGTATTGCGCATTGTCCATAAAAACACCTTCTTTGGGCTTAAAACGTACCTATAAAATTATCATAGATAACGCGCCCTGTCAAACCTTTGACGGGCCTAAAGATAAAGCCCCCGGCTTGGGCGACTTATGCCGGTCTTTGGGCGGCAGGTACTTTTTTAAGTCGGAGAGGCGGCCTTTTTCCTTGAGTTTCTGATAGATGAGCACCCAGGCGCAATCTTTATTGCGGTCTGTTTCGCACTTACCTTTATTCTGGCCACCGCAAGGCCCGTTCAATAAGCCTTTGGCGCACCGGGTCACCGGGCATATGCCCTCCGTCAGGTCCAAAAGACACTCCCCGCACGCGCTGCACACTTCTTTAAAGCTTCCGTCCTTATCGATCAGCGAGGCAAAAAGGCTGTCGCATCCGGGGTAGACCGCCATGCCGAAGCGGTCATTGTCCTTGATGCACTGGATCCCCGAACCGCAGGCAAAAACCACAGCAGCCTCTGTGTTCTTCAGGGCCTCTTTATTTTTCGCAAAAGCGACTTTGGCCTGGGCTGTGACGCAAGTGACATCCGGCACGATCGCGCCCGTGATCTCCTTGCCGTTGGCCTTTAAAAAATCGGCCATCTGCTGCATTTCTTCGGCGCCGCCGGTCTTGCACGTGGTTGCGCAATCTCCGCACCCGATGAGAAAAACCTTTTTCTTGCCCTCCAACATCTTCAAAATATCTTCCCGTGATTTCTGTTTAGTGATGATCATGGCCGCTCCTTAATCACTTACCGTTCCTTTCTTAGATTCTCCAGTCTCTCCTTGATCTTCTTCTCATAGCCGATGTCCTGCGGCTCGTAAAAACGCATCTTCTTTAGCATATACTCTTGAGGGGTGAAGTGTCCAGGAAAATCATGCGGATACTTGTATCCTTTGCCATGGCCCAGTTTTTCGGCTCCGCTGTAATTCGTGTCTTTAAGCGCAGGCGGCACGTCCTGCACGCGGCCTTCTTTGATTTCTTTTAAGGCCTTTTCAATGCCCAGATACGCGGCATTTGATTTCGGGCTGCATGCCACATACACCGCTGCCTGGGCTAAAGGGATCCGCGCCTCGGGCATGCCGACGAACTCCGAGACGCCGAGCGCGGCATTGGCCAGGACGATCGCCTGGGGGTCTGCGTTGCCCACGTCTTCCGACGCGCAGATGCAGATCCGTCGGGCGATGAACCGCGGGTCTTCGCCCGCGTACAGCATCTTGGCGAGCCAGTAGAGGGTCGCGTCCGGGTCCGAGCCGCGCATGGATTTGATGAACGCGGAGATCGTGTCATAGTGGCCATTCTCTTCCTTGTCGTACACCACGGCCTTTTTCTGGATAGAGTCCTGCGCGTCTTTTAGGGTAAAGCGCAACGCCCCGCTTTTCAACCGGCCTTTGCTTTTAACGCCGATCTCAAGCGCGTTCAAAGCCCGTCGGGCGTCGCCTTCACAAACCTTCGCGAGAAATTCAAGCGCCTGCGCATCCGCGCTGATCTTCAGGCGGCCCAGGCCGCGTTCCTCGTCAGCCAACGCGCGCTTAAGGACAGCGAGGACATCTTTTTCCTGGAGACTCCTAAATTCAAAGATGAGCGAGCGCGACAAGAGCGGTCCAGTCAGAGCGAAAAACGGATTCTGCACGGTCGCGCCGATAAGCGTAACGCTGCCGTCCTCGATGTCCGGCATCAACACATCCTGCTGCGATTTTGAAAACCGATGGATCTCGTCGATAAAAAGGGTGGTCTTCTTTCCCTGGGTGGCCGACCGCAACTTGGCCTGCTTGATGACGCGACGCAGTTCCTCGACATTGGAGGTAACGGCGTTGAGCGGTTCGAAATAGGCGTGCGTGACATTGCTGATGCAGTGGGCGAGCGTCGTCTTGCCCGTGCCCGGAGGCCCGAAAAAAATAACAGAGATCAGCCGGTCCGTTTCGATCGCTTTGCGCAAGAGAGAACCTTCGGCGAGGATGTGTTCCTGGCCGATCAATTCCTCCAGGGTCTTTGGCCGCATCCGGCTCGCCAGGGGTTCGGGGACGCTTGACTTCTGTGAAAAGAGTTCTGCGGATTCTTTAGGGTGGCTTCTTCTTTTAGGGCTCATCAAAAAAAATCCCCGCAACTGCCGTCAGCTAGGTGGTTTGAACCCATCGGACACGTGGGAGTCCTCTCAGCGGCCCACAGGCACGCGTGAAGTCGGACAATCCCTTTTGATTGATGTTGGTTCAACAATCATCGGTCACCGACGAACACCGCAGGGATAATATCTTCTTCTCATTTCAGTATAGCACACTGAAAATTCTTAATCAAGCGGGAAGGGCGGCGACCTAAAAAACGTTTCCTTCAAAATCAGCGGAGCTTCAGGCCAAGCTCCTCTGAAAGGCTATCGAGCACGCGCTGATGCACGGGGTTGATCTCTTCATCCGTCAGCGTCCGCTGGCCTGCGCTGTATTCGATCGAAAGTGTCAGGCCGGAGTGCGCCTTGGGGACCTCTATGCCCTGATATCGCTCAGCGAGCGCCAGCCGCTGCACGTATCCCCTGGCCTTCTCTCCGATGAGTTCCTCGATCCTGGAAAAAGAGACGCTGTCCGGCACGAGCATGCTGATGTCGCGCACGATTGACGGCGTTGTGGCGATGCCATGGAAAGTCTTTTTTGAAAGAGCGGACGCCGCCAAAATATCCACCAAAACCTCGGCGACAAAAATATCTTCCTTTGCCTTGATCCCCCAGTTCCTTTTGACCTCTTCACTGACCTGGCCAAACCGGGCAATTATCTGGTCGTTGACCAGAACATGGCAGGCTGTGCCAACGAGCGCAAATTTCCAGTCAGAAGCATCCTTCAACACATAGGCACTGACCTGAAACTCGTCAAGCAAAGCCTCCAGGATGCCTTTAAGGTCAAACAGGGTATACACACAGCTCTCCTTGAGCCAGGCAGCCCGACGGCTGCCAAAAAGAGCGATTCCAAGACGGATCTCTTCATTATTTTTTGTGTAAACGCGGCTTATTTCAAAAACTTCGCCGTTTTTGTTGTTATGATTGATATTAAAAGCAACGCCTGCAAGCAGGCCCGGAAGGACTGTCGTGCGCAAAATGCGGTAATCCTGGCTGAGCGGATTTTCAAGCGCGTATGCGTCTGCGGCAACCTCAAGGCTGGTTTTTCTGTAATCTTCGTCGCTGCCTAAGCTATAAGTGATGATCTCTTTTAAGCCCATGCCGGCTAGTAAGCCCTTCAGCCGAAACTCGCAGAGCTGCGTCTGAGACGCTGCAAAAGAAAAAGGCTTGATGGAAGGCGCAGTCAGAGGGATCCGATCATAGCCATAGATGCGCGCGATCTCCTCGGTCAGGTCTTCGGGGATCTTGACGTCTTTGCGGAAACTCGGGACAATAACTTCCAAAATATCTTTGGCCTTAAGCCTGGTCCCAAAACCGAGCTTTTCTAAGATGCCCTTCGCTTGCAGGGTTGAAATATCAATGCTCAAAACATCGCGGACCTCTTTTAAGGAGACTGTGATCTTTCGTTTATTCCCGGCCTTCCCCGCGCCGGCCTGCTTGGAAACAACCAGCGTTCCGTTGCAAAGCTCACAGATCATTTCCGTAGCGCGCGCCATCGCCTCCTTGACGCCGACGAGATCTACCCCGCGCTCAAAGCGATACGAAGAATCCGAGACCACGCCCAAAACGCGCGTCCCGTGCCGGACAGTGACCGGATCAAAACAGGCGCTTTCCAGTAAGACGTTCTTTGTCTGCGCGTTCACCTCTGTAGCCTGGCCGCCCATCAAGCCCGCTGCGGCGATAGGCCGATCGCTGTCCGCGATCACAAGCACTTGAGGAGACAACGCCTTTTCAAGCCCGTCGATCAGAACAATTTTTTCCCCAGACCTGGCGCGGCGCACAATGAGTGACGCCTGGGGAATCCTATCAAGATCAAAGGCGTGCAAAGGCTGTCCGTATTCCATCAGGCAATAATTCGTGATATCCACCACGCTGTTGACGGGCCGCAGGCCCAAAACCAAAAGTCTCTTTTTAAGCCATTCGGGCGACGGGCCGACCTTGACGCCAACGATCAGGTTCCCGCAATAAAGGCTGCATCCTTTTTTGTCATCGATCCGGATCGAGAGTCGGTCTTGGGCCCTGTTTTTAGGCCGGTGGGTTTTTCGCACGGCCTCTTTTTTCAGCTTCGCGCCCGCGATCGCAGCCACCTCCCGCGCGATGCCGCGGATGCTCAGCCAGTCCGGCCGGTTGGAGGTCACTTCGATATCGTAGACAAAATCCCCGTCGATCTCTTCTAAGGAGGCGACGCTCAAGCCCGCCATGGAAAGCGCGTCCCCGAGCTTTTGCGGGCTCATCTTAATATCGACGAATTCTCTAATCCACGAATACGAGGCCTTCATTAAAACTGCTCCAGAAATCTTAAATCATTTTCGAAAAACAGGCGGATATCATTGATGCCGAACTTCAGCATGGCGATGCGTTCCACGCCCATGCCGAACGCGAAACCGCGCCACCTCGATGGGTCATGGCCTGCGCTGCGCAAAACATGCGGATGGATCATGCCGCACCCTAAGATCTCAAGCCAGCCGCTCTTTTTGCATACAGAACACCCTGCGCCTGCGCAGATAAAGCAAGAGATGTCCACTTCTGCCGACGGCTCGGTGAACGGGAAGAAACTCGGCCTGAAGCGCATCTTTGTTTTTGCGCCGAACATCTCTTGGACAAAAGCGATGAGAACGCCTTTTAAATCCGAAAAGCGGATGTCTTCGCCGACGGCAAATCCTTCCACCTGATGGAACATGAAGGAGTGGGACGCATCCACCGCATCAGGTCTGTAGACCCGGCCGGGCACGATCATGGCCAGCGGCGGTTTGCATATCTTCATGGCGCGGATCTGGGCAGGCGACGTGTGGCTGCGCAAAAGAAGCCGTTCGGTCGTCTTTAAGCTATTGCTGTGCGGCTGGCTGACGTAGAACGTATCGAACGCGTCTCTCGACGGATGATCTAAGGGGATATTGAGCGCCTCGAAATTATTGAATTCCGTTTCAAGCTCCGGGCCGAAAAAGACCTTAAAGCCGAGGCGGCCGAAGACCTCGCAGATCTCGGACTGCACCTGCGTCAAAGGATGGAGTTTACCCAATAGAGGCTTTTTTCCCGGCAAGGTCCTATCCATGCCCGCCCCGCGAAATAGGACAGCGCTGTTATTTAAAGTTGCCTCGCGCTGGGCGAACAGATCAGCCAGATTGTTTTTGAGATTATTGACGCCGGCGCCAAAGGCCCTTCGTTCTTCAGGCGCCAAGGCAGGGATTTTCGCCATCAAATCCTGGACCATGCCCTTTCGGCCAAGATATTTGACGCGCAACACTTCAAGCGCCTCGCCATCCTGGCAAGACGCTATCTGCGTTTTCGCTTCTTCTGCGATATGCGAATAATCAACGGACACGCGGGCGCTCCGGTTTATTTTTTTTAAGCGGCTTGCGCCACTTCGACCAGCTTTTTGAAAGCCGCGTTGTCGTTAACCGCCATATCCGCTAAAATTTTGCGGTCCAGAGTCACCTGGGCCTTTTTTAAACCCATAATGAGCCTGGAATAGGTAAAATCGAGTTCGCGGCAGGCCGCATTGATCCTGATGATCCACAGGGAGCGGAACTCTCTTTTGCGGACCTTGCGGTCGCGCGTGGAATAACGCATCGCCCTGGCCACGGACTCTTTAGCGAGCCTGTAGCGTCGGGACCTCGCCCCGTACTGCCCCTTGGCAGCCTTCAGGACCCGGCGTTTGCGCCGCATCGTTGAAACACTGTGTTTGACTCTAGCCATAAGGCAACATCCTCCTCACACGCTTGAGATCCGAACCGCTCACCAGAGCGGCCTTTCTCAAAGCCCTTTTTCTTTTTTTTGATTTTTTTGTCAAGATATGCCCTTTATTGGCGCGCGACCTTTTGATCTTGCCTGTGCCCGTGAAACTCACGCGCTTTAACATGGACCTATTGGTCTTAAGCTTAAGCATTTTCGCTCCTTATCTCTCGATATAAAAACTTGTCTTCGGCGCTTCCGCCTGCCTGCCGGCAGGCAGGCGCCACCGGCCTGGCTCACCTGCTCGCCAGGCGCACTAAGCGGTCCTGCTTATTCGCAGGACCAGTGCCCTTATGCCTGCACAAAGGTTAAGCTTCTGGGTTTACTTCGGGGCCACCACCATAGTGATGAACCTGCCTTCAAAGATCGGGCCGTGTTCGACCATGCCCACCGCCTGCGTATCGGTGGCGAACCGATCGATGACCCGACGGCCGATATCGCGGTGCGCCATCTCGCGGCCGCGGAACATGAGGGTCACCTTCACCTTGTTGCCCTCTTTCAAAAACTCCAGAAGGTGTTTGAGTTTGATCCCGTAATCATGCTCCTCGATGTTGGGCTTAACCCTGATCTCTTTTAGCTGAAATGATTTCTGGTGCTTCTTGGCTTCGCGCTCCCGTTTTTCCTGCTCGTACTTGTATTTTGAAAAATCCATGATGCGGCACACCGGCGGCTTCACCTGGGGCGCCACCTCGACGAGATCGAGCTCGTATTTGGTTGCGAGGTCCTGGCCGTTTTTGACGGAGATGATGCCTAACTGTTCGCCGTTCGGTCCGATGACGCGGATCTCCGGCGCACGGATCTTCTCGTTGACTCTGACAAATTTTTTAATGTGACCACCTCCTTGTTTCGCTCGCTGAAAAATTTTTCAGCGAAACAATCCCGAAGCCTATTGTGGCGAGGGATCCGGTTATTTTTTCTGCTCTATCTCCTCTGCCGCCTGCCGGCAGAAATCCTCTATTGACAGCACCCCACAGTCGCCCTTGGACTTGCTGCGCACGGAGACCGTGCGCGCCTGGGCTTCGCGCGGGCCGCAGACTAAAATATAAGGCACGCGGGCGAGTTCCGCGTTTCTGATCTTCTTGTTCAAGGTCTCCGACGACAGGTCAACCGAAACGCGCACATCCCGTTTTTTGAAGATCTCCTCCAACTCGCAGGCATACGCCTCGTTGTCGCTTTTTAAGGGGATGACGCGCACCTGCTCAGGCGCAAGCCAGAGCGGAAAATTGCCGGCATAATGCTCGATGAGCGTGCCGATGAAACGCTCCAGGCTGCCAAAGATGACTCGGTGGAGCATGACCGGCCGCGCCTCTTTCCCGTCGGGCTTGACGTACTTCAAGGCAAATTTCTCCGGAAGCGTAAAATCGCACTGGATCGTCGCGCACTGCCAGTACCGGCCGAGCGCATCGCGCAGCTTGATGTCTATCTTGGGGCCGTAGAACGCGCCTTCGCCTTCATTGACCTCGTAGGAAAGTTTTTTTTCGTCGAGAGATTCCCTTAAGGCCGCGGTCGCCTGCAGCCAGTCCTCGTCTGTGCCGATGGACTTTTTGGGCCGCGTGCTTATCTCTATTTTAAAATCCTTAAAACCAAAGAGCTGCATCGCATCGAAAACAAAATCAATGACACCCTTGATCTCGGGCTTCACCTGCTCAGGCAGGCAAAAGATGTGCGCGTCGTCCTGTGTGAAACTGCGAACGCGCAGGAGCCCGTGGAGCACCCCGCTCTTTTCGTGGCGGTACACGGTCCCAAGCTCAAAGAGCCGAAGCGGCAGATCGCGGTAGCTGCGCGTCTTGGATTTATAGATCAAGATGTGGCCGGGGCAGTTCATGGGCTTGACGGCATACTCCTTCTCGTCGATCTCAAGGAAGTACATGTTCTGCCGGTAATAGTCCGAGTGGCCCGAGGTCTTCCAGAGTTCGCCTTTTAAGAGATGCGGGGTCACGACCATCTGGTATCCCCGCCGGGTGTGTTCTTTTTTTTCGTACGTCTCCAGGATGTCTCTTAAGATCGCGCCCTTGGGGAGGTAAAAAACCAGGCCCGCGCCTGCCTCATCGTGATAGATATCAAAGAGCTCCAATTGTTGCCCTAGCTTGCGGTGGTCGCGCTTCTTGGCTTCTTCCAAAAGGTCCAGATACTTTTTCAGGGCCTCAACGCTGTCAAACGCGGTTCCGTAGATGCGCTGCAGCATCGGGTTCGTCTCGATGCCGTGCCAGTAGGCGCCCGCGATGGACAAAAGCTTAAAAGCCTTGACCGCTCCGGTCGAGGCCACATGCGGCCCGCGGCAGAGATCGACAAACTGATCCCCTGTTCTGTAAACCGACACTTTCTCGTCGGGGATATCACTGATCAGCTCCAGCTTGTACGGCTCGCCGAGTTTAGAAAAGAGTTTCAATGCCTCGGGCTTGGAAAGATCCTCTTTTTTGAACGCGAGGTCTTTTTCGACGATCGCGCGCATCCGGGATTCGATCTTCTCTAAATCCTCCGGAGAAAAGGGCTCTTGTTTGTCAAAGTCGTAGTAAAATCCGTCGTCGATCGACGGCCCGATGGCGAGCTTGGCGTCCGGCCAGAGCTCTTTAACGGCCTGGGCCATCACATGCGAACAACTGTGTCTGAGTGTCGATAAATCCATAAATTTACTGTCCGTATTCCTTGAAAACGGGCAAATCATGGGCGCGACAGGACTTGAACCTGTGACCCCCTCCATGTCAAGGAGATACTCTAACCAACTGAGCTACGCGCCCGAAAATATCTCTATTTAATGCCGGGAGAGGGAGTCGAACCCTCACGCCCTTGCGGACGGGAGATTTTAAGTCTCCATTGTCTGCCATTCCAACATCCCGGCGAAACTCGGCAATAAAAACTCAAATATGGAGGCGCGAGTCGGAATTGAACCGACGCATAGAGGTTTTGCAGACCTCCGCCTTAGCCGCTTGGCTATCGCGCCAAAATCTATCATGCCAGGGCCAGCGCTGAGCGGACGATTGCGTCCACTTCGCTCATGCGGCCAACGGCTATCGTCCCGCAGGCGAGCCTGCCTTTGACAGGCCCGATGAATTTATATCCGGCTTTCTTTAAACGCTCGATGTTTTCCTGAACGATCTTATTTGTATACATCCCGTCGTTCATCGCCGGAGCGATGAGAACAGGCGCCTTGGTTGCCGTGATGGTGCACGTCAAAAGGTCGTCGCACAGGCCGCTCGCGAGCTTAGCGATAACGTTCGCCGTGGCCGGAGCGATCAGGACCAGGTCCGCCTCATCCGCCAGCGCCACATGCTCCACTGCCCAGACGTCCTGCACGTCGAACATGCCGCAATAGACCTTGTTCGCTGAAAGCACCTGCAAAGTCAGCGGCGTGATAAAATGCTCTGCCTCTTGGGTCATGATGACGCGGACAACCGCGCCCTGCTGAACCAGGCGGCTGACGATATCAGCGGCCTTGAACGCCGCGATGCTGCCGGTAACGCCTACAACAATCTTTTTCTTAGCCGCCATTACTTCGCCTTTCCCTCTTTTTGCATGATGACCTTGCCTTCGGCGATCTCTTTCATGGCGAGCGTCGTGATCTTAATGTCCTGCGGCGCGTCGACTAAGCGCGGAGCGCCTTCGGCAAGCTCCAGCGCCCGACGGGAAACGAGCGTCACTAATTTATACATGCTCCCGAAGCTCTTATCAATGAGGTTTTCTAGCGGAATGTAAGACATGGGTCCTTTCGCATTTTTTCGCGGTTAGTATGGCTTTTAATTTATTGAGGGCGTCCGTAAAGCTGTCGTTGACGACGACATAATCGTAATCCTTCATGTAAGAAAGTTCTATTTTAACACGCCGGAGCCTCTTTTCTATGTCTTTTTTATTTTCAGTGGAGCGCTTCTTTAAGCGCGCGCCTAAGGCGCCTAAATTCGGCGGAAGAATAAAAACAGAGGCCGTATGGTGACTGAAAATCCGTCGGATGCTGCGCGCGCCTTTCACGTCCACACACAGAAGAACGTCTTTCTCCTTTTTCTGGGCATTGAGGACCGCCCGTTTCGGGGTGCCGTAATAGAAACCGAATATCTTTTCGCTCTCTAGTAAGGCGCCGCTCTTATCCAGCGCTAAAAAATCCTTCTCGGAGATAGGGACATAATCCCGGCCCGCCCTCTCGCCGGGACGCAACCCTCTCGTCGTATAAGAGACGGACTTGACGACTTCGCGCTTCAAACAACTGTCTTTTAAAAGCGCCTCGCACAAGGTCGTCTTGCCCGAGCCCGACGGGCCGGACACGACCCACACCCAGCGCGCTTGCCTCTTTTTATTCGACATTCTGGACCTGTTCGCGGATCTTTTCTATCTGGTCTTTGACCAGGACGACCTCGTAGGCGACGTGCTTGTCCTGGACCTTGGCGCCCAGGGTATTGACCTCGCGCTGCAGTTCCTGGCCGATGAAATCCAGCACCTTGCCCATGGGGTCGCTCAGTTTCGTCTGTTTCAAAAAATTCTTCAAATGAAAATCGATGCGCGTGATCTCCTCGGAGACGTCCGTGCTGCGCAGGAAACTCTCGAGCTCTTCCGGCGACATGGATTTCTTATTCGCCCCAATGACGCTCGCCACCTGCTTTTTGATTTTCGTCATGTGACTGCCGATGCGGCTGATGCGGCCTTTTAAGTCCTTGGCCAGCGCCGCGCCCTCGGTCTTTCTCATAACGATCAGTTTTCTCAGCGCCTGGTCCACGGCGGCCAAAAGCAAGGCCTCCCTCTCCTCATCTTTTAGCTCCTCTTTGCGCGTACTCACCGCGCCGGGCAAAGAAAGCAAAGACGTCAAATCGATGGACTGCGCGAGTTTCAATTTTTTTCTTAAAGCCTCCAATACGTTGTAATATTTCTCGACGAGATCCTGATTCACCACCACCACTTCGGCCGACGCGCTCAGGTGACTGATGGAAATGGTCACACGGCCGCGCTTAACAGCCTTCTGGATCCTGGACCGAAAAACCGCCTCCAGGCAATCCAACCCTAAGGGAAGATGGAACGACGTCTCGAAATACCGATGGTTCACGGATTTCAGCGTCACCACAAAACGCTCGCCTTTTTTCATTCCCTGCGCTTGCCCGAATCCGGTCATGCTGACCATCATAACCACGCCCTCTTCTCTTTTGTCTCGACCACTGTCCTCGTCGGAAAAAGGTTTACGATGATCTCGTCCGGATCAAACCAAAGCTTGATCTCGCGCTCGGCGTCCTGCGCGTGGGCCGACACGTGGATGACATTTTCATAAACGCCGCGCGTGGTGATGCGGCCGTAGGAACCTCGGATAGACACGGGGTCCGCCTCTTCCGGGTTCGTCGACCCGGCGAGAGAACGGCACTTGACGCTCGCGCCTTCTCCCCAATAGACGAGCGCCATGACTTTTCTGCGGTCGTGGAACTCTCCCATCAGATACTTGAGCACATCCTCAAAAAACGGCTTGTCCGCCAAATGCTGGTAGTGGACCGCGGCCAGTTCCCGCGAAACCCGCACCATCTTCGACGCGACGATCTCCAATTTTGTTTCAGACAAACGGGTCAAAATGTTACCTGTCAAAGACTTTTTAAGCCCATCGGGTTTGATCAAGATCAGTGTCGCCTCATTCTCCATAAAACTTCCTCCGCTCGCATTAGGCCCGTTTCAAAACCTTGATGATCCTCTCGCGGTCGTCTTTGGAATAATACTCTATTTGTATCTTGCCGCGTTTCTTAAAATCGAATATCCTTACTTTTGTCCCTAAGCTTTTCTGCAGTTGATTTTCTAAGTCCGCCACATAAGGATCTTTGTCTTTGGCGATCCGTTTTTTCGCTGATCCGACAGGACGGTGGGTCGTTATATAATTCTCTAACTCCCTTATTGACAAAGAGTTAGATAAAACCAGCTGTGTGAGTTTTACCTGCTGCGGTATGCTGTCCAAACCCAAAAGCGCTTTGCCGTGGCCGAAGGAAAGCTGGCCTGAACTGATCGCCTTCTGAACTTCCATAGGTAGATTCAACAAGCGCAGAATATTGGCGACGGTGGAACGGTCTTTACTCACCGCGCGCGCCACATCTTCCTGTGTAAAAGAGAACTCTTTGACTAACCGCTGAAACGCGTGCGCCTCTTCCATCGGGTTTAGATCCTGACGCTGAATATTCTCGACGATGGACAGGACGAGCGCTTCCTTGTCGTCCACGTCCCTGATAATCGCAGGAACGCGGTCAATCTTGAGCTGCCTGGCGGCCCGGTAACGGCGCTCTCCGGCAATGATCTCGAATTTTTCTCCCGAGCGGCGCACCAGGATCGGCGCGAGCACGCCTTTTTCCTTGACGGAAGCGACAAGCTCTTTGAGCTGCTCTTCGTCAAAGTCCGTCCTCGGCTGAAGACGGTTAGGGACGAGTTTGGCGGTGTCCAGAAAAAGCACGCCTTTTTCCGCCGAGGCATGAGGCTCCAAAGAAATCTCTTTTTTTAACACCTCCTCGACATGCCGGTCGACCTGACGGCCCGAGGAGATCAACGCGGACAATCCCCTGCCTAATGCCTTTTTTTCCATAGCGCTCTCCGGATTTTTTAATAAATCACGCGGCTAAGTTTTCTTTCTGCATCGGCTCCGCGACAACAGCCGCATCAACCCCGATCCCAACATCGCCTAAGACTTCGCGCGCAAGCGCATTATACTTCTGCGCGCCGATGGAATTTTTATCGTATTGGAAAATGGATTTCCCAAAACCGGGCGCCTCAGACAAACGGATGCTTCTGGGAATGATCGTCTCAAAAACTTTATCGCTGAAAAAGTTTCTTGTTTCGGTGATGACCTCGGACGTTAGATTAGTCCTGAAATCCGCCATGGTCAAAAGAACACCCTCGATCTTTAAGTCCGGGTTCAAATTATCTCGGATCAAATTTATGGTCTTGGTCAATTGTCCTAAGCCCTCCAGGGCAAAATATTCGCACTGTACAGGAATAAGTACGGAAGTTGCTGCAACTAAAGCATTTAGAGTAAGTATGCCTAAGGATGGCGGGCAGTCGATAATGATAAAATCAAAATCATTTTTGATTTTTTCTAAGGCAAGCCGGAGCCTCTGCTCTCTTTGCGGTTCATTAATGAGCTCTACCTCAGCGCCGATGAGATCGATGTTCGACGGGATCAATTTCAGATTCTCGATATTTGTTTTTACGAGGACCTCATGAATGTCCACCTGGTCCAGAAGGACATTGTAAAGAGATTTGTCCAGGGTGTTTTTGTCTATGCCAAGGCCGCTCGAAGAATTGCCCTGAGGATCCGAATCTATCAGAAGGATCTTCTTTCCTTCAACCGCAAGATAGACAGAGAGGTTTATGGACGTCGTGGTCTTGCCCGTCCCCCCTTTTTGATTGCAAACAGCTATGATCTTGCTCATATATACTCTGGTCTATATTGGACGTTCCGCGTAGAACAATGTTCCGGGTGGAACATTGTTGCCCGTAGAACATATTACCTAACTCACTGCTTTAAATCAAGCCTTTTTCTTAGGAGCGCCTGGGCTGATCACGCTCACACTGATCTTCGCAGGCTTAGCTCCTTGCATGCCAAACAAGCCCTTCTGCTCCTCAGAAAGAACCTTTATTTTAAGCAGGCTTTTAGGCACCTTCAATATAGAAAGAGCCTTTTTCACAGCCTCTTCAACAGTCTTGCCTTCAATCTCCATTACGATGTTTTTGCTTTTAATATTTTCCATTGGAAACCATACATGAGGAGGCTATTGACTAGCCAGTAAAGGACCAACCCGGAGGGCATTTTATAAAAGAGGAATCCGAACACGACAGGCATCATTATGCCCATGATCTTCTGCTGCTCGGCAGACGCTGAAGATGTGCTTGTATTCTGCGTGGAAATGCGCTGTTGCAAGAACATAGCCCCAGCCATAAGAATGGGCAATAGGTTAAACTCTGAACCTATAATGGGATATGACTGGCCAAATACAGTGAGGCGATCCGGCTCAGAAAGGTCTTTAATCCATAGAAAATGAGCTCCCTTAAGGCTGATGAGCCTCATCAAAAGCTGATAAAGCGAGAAAAATACAGGTATCTGAAGCAGCATCGGAACGCAGCCTCCAAGAGGATTGACTTTTTCTCTCTTGTAAAGTGCCATAATCTCAATATTAAGCTTCTGAGCATTGTCCTTGAATTTAGCCTTCAACTCCTCGATCTTCGGCTGAAGCGCCTGCATCCTCTTCATAGAAACCATGCTTTTAATAGAAAGAGGAAAGAGGAGCAAATAGACCAGGATTGTCGTAGCTATTATTGACCAGCCCCAATTTCTTGTAACACTATGGCTCGTATTCAATAAAAATAAAAGGCCTCTTGAGATAGCATCAAAAATCCCATAATTAACGACCTGCTGGGCCCTTGGATCAAATGCCTTTAAAAGCTTTTCATTTTGGGGACCTAAATAAATCTTGTAATTGTCTTCTATATACTTTGTTCCCTGCGGAACATCTCTCTCAGGTATCAAGAAATTCAAGCTGACAACTGAATTTTCTATTATTATATCTGCTTTATTAACAGATAGTTGTGGAATTATTACAGCGCAAAAATATCTATCTCTCAGGGCAGCCAGGTGAATGTTTCCATCAATTTCCATGTTCTTTTTGATACTTGTGGCCGGCTTTCTAAAAACAACGTCATTGTGATGGACCGATACCTCAAAATATCTCTGGCTCTCAGGATTCTTTGTTTCTTTTGGATCAAAATAACCAGCAAATATATTGTAATTTGTTACTTTTGAGTCAGTTATGTCATAAATACCTACGGTTATTTCAAGCGAATTATCCGACTTGATCCTGTAAGTCCTTTTGATTTTATGCCCATCGTCAGAAACATACTCAAGAACAACGCCATGTAGAATCTCGCTAGCCTTAAAAACATATTCAGACCATTGAGGAACCAACCCAATGTCCTTAAAAACTAGGGGGGCATTCAGCGTAGAATCTTTTGCGCTAAAGATATACCCGCCGCGCAAAGAAAAGGAGAGATCCAAACCTGAGCTTTTAAATGTATATATCTCGTTTTCAGCTAATGCTTTAGGGACTATTTTATCTGGGACAATAACACCCGGCGAAGAGGAATAGGGAATAGAGGCTGTCTTATTTTCGGCGACCATATTGTTCG
>JAGVGA010000051.1 GCA_020057345.1 Candidatus Omnitrophota bacterium
GAAATCGAGCGGGAATCAATCAATAAAGAGCTGATAATGCTGGCTCTTAACCGCTTCTCCGACCTTTTTGACAAGATAAAGCCTTACCGGCAGAAGGATATGATGCGGCTTGTTCTCCACAAAGCCATCCTAAGCCCCACCAAAATACAAGTAGCCCTGTATGGGCGACAACCCAACACAGGGCTACTTGAGCTATGTAAAACTGACAACGAAGAAATCCGCTGTCAGACGTCTAACTGGCTCCCCCCGGAAGACTCGAACTTCCGACCTGGTGGTTACAAGTAACCCGAAATTACTTTCGGACTTGGACTATATCTTTGTCTTAGGCCTTACGGCCGACAGACAGCAGGTGCATAGTCTCTGAACCTTCCCTGAATACAGTCAGTTATTCGACCGCCTTTCAGGGCTCGGCTGCTGATTACCCTCGTCTTAACGTAGGGCTTCCAGCAATTCTCCTGCAGTTTCAACCCCGGTTTCCCGGAGAAGCTGCGCTTGCCTATTGACCGATTGAGTCGGCCTTCGGCCTCCACAGCCACTCGCTCTACCAACTGAGCTAGGGGGGAATGAATCAAAGAGCAAATATTGAGACTAAATTATAAGAAAAAAAGTCCGCCGGGTCAAGTCAAATACCTACATCTCCCGCCGGCCTTCGATCGCACGCGCCAGTGTCGCCGGATCCGCATATTCCAGGTTGCTGCCTACGGGGAGGCCGATACCAATCCTCATCACCTTGACTCCTAAGGGCCGGATAAGCTTTGTCAGATAGATCGCCGTGGCCTCTCCTTCTGTGTCCGAATCGGTCGCAATAACGACTTCTTCGATAGAACCCTTCTTAATCCTCTCGATCAGACCGTCGACTTTTAGATCGTGCGGCCCGCGGCCTTCCAAAGGCGAGATCGCTCCTAAAAGCACATGATACGTTCCGCTAAACGTAGCGCTGCGCTCGATATTCTCCACATCTTTGGGACTTTCCACAACGCAGACGATCTTATTGTCACGTTTCGGATCGCTGCAAATGCCGCACACTTCCGATTCGCTGAAATTATTGCAGACGTTGCAGAAGCGCACCGCCGTCTTAACATCGGAGATCGCGCTTGCCAGCGCCCCTACCTCTTCTTTGGTCGCCTCCAAAATATGAAAGACGATGCGCTGGGCGCTGCGCCGGCCGATGCCCGGAAGCTTCATCAGCTGCTCGATCAATTTTTCTATTGTTCCTAAGCTATATCCTGCCATATCAGGCCTTTTTGATCACTTTACCTTTGAACAGATCAAGCGTGGATTTAAAAAAAGGGTCCTCTTCCGGCGCCGGCAGCTCATCTTTTTCTGAAGATAAGCCTTCCACAATCTCAAGCTTGACCTGCAGGGAAACATCGAACAGCGCTTTAAGCGTATTTTCAAAAATCTTCAGGTTGTCCTTATGCCCCATCGTCTCTTTAAAAAATACGGACTCCTTAGGGAACCCGACGGTCAGCGTATTGTTTTCCAAGAGCACGGGTGTCGCCTGCCTCAAATACGTGGCCAAAGACATTTTAATACGGCCAAGATCTTCAATGATCTTTTCCCATGAATCAACGACTTCCTGAAGGCTGCAGCTTTTCTCTTCTTTACGCGGTGCGTGAGGACTCTTTTCCTGTGCAGGTGCAGGTGCCGGGATCACCAGGTTCGGTTTTTTCATGCCAGCACCCAGCTGAGACAGTCTTACAGCAAGAATCTCGAGAGGGATACGGCCGGAATTCAATTTTTTCGCCAACTCCTGCGCCACAAGGATATGATTGATAGACATAAGGATATCGTTGAGAGTCATCTGATTCGCTTGCTCAGAAGTCTTTGCCAATGCCTCTTTCGGCAAGTCCATGAGCGCTGCGACATCTACCTTGACCACTTTGGCCACCATCAGATTCCTGTAATACTCAAGCAGGCCTTCAAGAAAATACCCCATGTCCTTACCGTTCGCCATCGCACTCGAGATAAGTTCCAAAGCAGCGGCTGCGTCGCGGCTGACCATCTGATCGACAAACTGCGCAAAGACCTCCTGTTCGATGATACCTAAGACCAAAACCACATCGCCCATCTTGATGTCTTTCTGCGAAAAAGAAATCAACTGGTCTAAGATGGATTCTGCGTCGCGCAAACTGCCGCCGGAAGCCCTGGCAACGGAAAAAAGCACGTCGTCATCGATCTTGATCTTCTCGTCTCGGCAGATCTCCTGAAGCTTTTCGACGATTTTTAAATTCGGAATGCGGATAAAATCAAAACGCTGGCAGCGCGACAGGATGGTCGGCAAGACCTTCTCGGGCCGAGTGGTAGCAAAGATGAACTTGACATACGGCGGCGGCTCCTCCAGCGTCTTTAACAACGCATTGAAGGCCTCCGGCGTCAGCATGTGGACTTCATCGATGATGTAGATCTTCGTCCGGCCGCTTAAAGGAGAAAATTTGACGTTCTCGCGCAGCGTGCGGATCTCGTCGATGCCGCGGTTGGACGCGCCGTCGATCTCGATCACGTCGAGGCTTCGGCCTTCGGTGATCTCCCGGCAGACCGCGCACGCGCCGCACGGTTTATCCGTCATCCCCTTTTCACAGTTCATGGATTTGGCAAGGATGCGCGCGCAGGAAGTTTTGCCAACTCCTTGAGGGCCCGCAAAAAGATAGGCATGCGCTATCTTCCCTGACAGGAGTGCGTTCCTTAAGGTCCTGGTGACGTGTTCCTGGCCGACAACTTCGTCAAAATCCCTCGGCCGCCACTTTCTCGCAAAGACTAAATAAGACATGATCTGAAAAGAATATTAGACTCCGTACTTCAAGGGCTTGCCCGCTGCTTTCAATGCTGCATCCACTTCTTTTTTTAACTCA
>JAGVGA010000047.1 GCA_020057345.1 Candidatus Omnitrophota bacterium
GTCCGTCAAGATGAGGCGGCCATCGATGCGCAGGATCGGCGGCGTATTTTCCGTCAGATGCAGATCAGATGCTTTTTTTTGAATCGTCAGCAACAGAAGATCTTTCATTTCAACCATTATCAGCTCCTTTTAGAGAAACTTTCTCGGATCAACGATTTTTCCTTCCAAAGCCGAAGCCACGACCGTGGCCGGCGAGGCCAGATAAATCGACGCATCGGGATTGCCCATCCTGCCTTTAAAATTCCTGTTAGCGCTCGAGATGACCACCTCGCCCGCCGACGGAACGCCGTTGTGCGTGCCGACGCACGGGCCGCAGCCGGGAGTAACCACACTCGCCCCGGCCTCGATATAAGTAGTGATCAAACCCATCTTCACGGCTGCCAGATAAACAGACTTAGACGCCGGAGCCACGATAAACCTGACATCTTTGTGGATCTTTCTCTTTTTGATGATCTGGGCGCCGACCAGGAGATCTTCGAGCCGGCCATTGGTGCAGGTGCCCAGATAAGCTTCGTTGATAGAAGTACCCTCGAGCTCTTCAACGGACGCATTATTATCCACTGCGTGGGGGCGGGCAAGCTGAGGCCCGATCTTTGACGCATCGTATTCCTTGACCAGCGCGTACTCGGCATCGCGGTCCGCATTTTGAATGACCGCCTGGCGAATATCTTTTTTAGCGGTGCGCCGCGCTGCCAAAGAATTGACCCATCTCATCGTAACATCATCCGCCGGGACAATGCTGAATTTGGCGCCCATCTCAACGCCCATGTTACAGATGGTAAACCGCGCATCCATGCCCAGCGATTTGATGACAGGGCCGTAAAACTCAATCGACTTATACGTCGCGCCGTCGGCGCGGAGATCACCGATTATTTTCAAAATAAGGTCCTTGGAATAAACCCCGCGGCCAAGCTTGCCTTTGACCACGATCTTGATAGACTCAGGAACTTTAAACCAGTTTTTGCCGCACGCCAGGCTAAGAGCGAGATCTGTCGAGCCGACCCCCGTAGACAAAGCGCCGAGCGCACCGTACGTGCATGTATGAGAATCCGCGCCTAAGACCAGATCGCCGGGCAAAACATGCCCCATCTCAGGGATGACCTGGTGGCACACTCCGCAGCCGATGTCATACAAAAGAAGCCCTTTTTCATTGACGAATTCCCTTAGCTTCTTGTGGACCGCCGACACGCCCATACTGGGCGAAGGCGCGCTGTGGTCGATGACGATAGCAAACTTCTCTTTATCAAAGACCTCTTTGATGCCGAGCGACTTGAACCTGTCGATGATGATACCGCTTGTGCCGTCCTGACCGAAACAAAAATCAATATCACAGACCGCAAAATCACCGCTTTTTAGGTCCTGGCCTGAATGCGCGCTTAAGATCTTTTCAACAATCGTTTTTCCCATGATTTATAATTTGGCGACCCACTCTTCGATACGGTCAAATCCCTTATTGATCTTTTCCATGCTCGTTGCAAAACTTAAGCGCACATAATCATCGCAACCGAACGGAGCGCCGGGGATAAGCGCCACCTGCCGCTCTTCTAATAATCTTTTAGCAAAGGTGAACGAATCCATCCTGGTCTTTGAGATATCGCAGAAGATATAAAAAGCGCCTTCGGGCTTTTTATACCCGAGACGGCCTTTCATTTTATCCAGCCTCGAGATGATGACATCGCGCCTCTCCTGGAACTTTTTAGCGATATTCTTAAAAAAATCGTCGCCGAGCGTAAATGCCGAAAGCGCGGCCTTTTGCGCGAAAGACACGGGATTGGATGTCGAATGGTCCTGGAGGTTGGAGACGGCGCCCACAATCTCGGGTTCGGCCGCCAGATACCCAAGCCGCCAACCTGTCATGGAATAGGATTTAGAAAACCCGTTGACCGTGACGGTGAGTTTTTTCATCCGGTCGGAAAGCGAAGCGATGGACACGTGCTCGATGCCGTCAAAGATGATCTTCTCGTAGATCTCATCGCTGATGCAGATAATATTGTGCTTGACGCAAAAATCAGCGATCGCTTCCAGCTCGTCGCGCCGGTAAACCACACCGCAGGGATTCGAAGGGCTGTTGAGAATCAGGATCTTTGTCTTCTTGGTAAAATACTTCTCAAGCGTCTTAGGATTGATTTTAAAATCGTCTTTGACGCTTGTCCGGACGAACACGGCCTTTCCGCCGGCAAGCTTGACCATCTCCGGATAGCTGACCCAAAAAGGCACGGGGATAAGGACCTCAACTCCTTTTTCCACCAAGACCTGAAGCACATTATAAAGAGAGTGCTTCGCCCCGCAGGAAACGATGATGGATGAAGCCGGATAATCCAGCCTATTGTCTTTCTTTAATTTTTTAGAGATCGCTTCTTTGAGTTCGGGGATCCCTGAGGTGGGGGTGTATTTGGTGAAGCCATCCTGAATTGCCTTGATGGCGGCACCCTTGATAACATCGGGGGTATCAAAATCCGGTTCGCCTGCGCCAAAAGCAATAACGTCCTTACCCTCCCTGACCATGCGATTGGCAGTCGCCGTGATCTGGAGAGTTGCCGAAGGACTGACTTCTTTGGCTCTTTTAGACAGCGACATTCGGATAAAAGAGTTGCGCCTTAAAGGATCAGAGCGAATCTCTTCTGGGCTTAAAGAACTTACCGAATCCCCCGAATTTTTGTTTGGGCGGTCTCGGGAATTCTTTTTCTTTCTTGTGCTTTTCTTTGCCGGGGGGCGCTACCTCTTTATGTTCCTGCTTATGTTCCTGTTTCGCCAGCCTGTCTTCGGCCCTCTTTTGCTCCGTCACCATCTTGATACGCTCGTCTTCGACTTTAGGAGCGGCTTTTTCCTTCTTCTCCTTAAGCGATTTGACCTCGGCAACCTGAGAGGAAAGCTCCAATACCACAAGCTCCGCGTTATCCCCGCGCCTGCGCTTAAACGGGATGATGCGCGTGTAGCCGCCTTTTCTCTCGGTAAAGGCAGGGCCGATCTGCGTGAATAATTTGTGGACGAGCTCGTGATCGTTTAAAAAAGAGTTCGCGCGCCGCCGTGCTGCCAAAGAATCCATCTGTTTGCCTAAATTGACAAGCTTGTCCACCAATCTCCTGGCCAGTTTGGCCTTTAGTTTGGTAGTGACGATCTTATGATTGACCAAAACGGACCGTGCGAGCGCCCGGATCGTGGCTTTGTAGTACGAGCTAAAACGCGACAGGGTCTGGGTATTCCTCTTGTGTCTCATATTATTTTTCTTTCTTTAATTTTTTATCGTCAATCTGCTGGCCCAAATTGAGCCCCATAGCCACGATGAGCTCTTTGACTTCCGTCAGGGACTTCTTGCCGAAATTCCTTAAACCCAGAAGTTCGCTTTCAGACCTTCTCACCAGGTCGGCGATGATCTTGATATCCTCTTCGCGCAGACAGTTGGAACTGCGCATGGAAAGCTCAAGTTCCGAGATAGGCAATCTTAGCTTCTCGTACATCTGCGCCTCTTCCGGAGACATGGATTCTTCCTCTTCTATCTCTTCGGGGATCTGGCCCAGATTCATAAATACATCCAGATGGCCGCGCAAAATATTCGCCCCGTACAACATCGCCTCTTTCGGGTCGATGCTGCCGTTGGTAAATACCTCAAGGACCAGGCGGTCATAGTCGGTCTTCTGGCCCACACGCGTATTTTCCACATGGTAAGCGACCTTTTTCACCGGAGAAAAAACAGAATCCACCGGAATGACGCCAATCGCCTGGTCGTCTTTTTTATTCATCTCGGATGGCACATAGCCGCGGCCCCTGCCCACTTCGATCTCCACGTTCAACTTGATGTCCTTGGTAAGGGTCGCTACATGAAGGTCCGGGTTTAAGATCTCGACCGTCCCATCTGTTATGATATCACGAGCGGTCACATCGCCGGCTTTGTCCTTTTTGATATATATCGTCTTTGCGGCGCGCGAATGTGAGCGCAGAATGAGATTCTTTAGATTCAGGATGATATCCGTTACGTCTTCCAAAACACCGTCCACCGTGCCAAATTCGTGAAGGACCCCGTTCATCTTAATGGTGGTCACCGCGCTGCCTTCGATGGAAGACAGCAACACGCGGCGCAGGGAATTCCCCAAGGTCACACCAAAACCTCTTTCAAAAGGCTCTGCCGTGAACTTCGCGTAGGTCGGTGTGTGGCTTGACTCATCTATCTCTAAAAACTTTGGCAGTTGAAAATCTTTCCACTTAATCCCCATCTCGCTATCCTCCTTATGAAATACTACTTCGAATACAACTCGACGATCAACTGCTCCTGGATCGGCAACTGGATATCGTCTCTTTCAGGGAGTCTCATGACCCTCCCCTTTAAATTCGCTAGATCTCCGTCAAGCCACTTGGGAAGACCTTTGTCTTTGGTGGCTTCAACATTGGCCTTGATGCCTTTTTTAACGCCTTCCGTACCTTTCACCTCGATGGAATCGCCCTGCTCAACCGAATAGGAAGGGATATTGACCCTCTTGTCGTTGACATAGATTGCGCCGTGGCGCACGATCTGGCGGGCCTGCTTGTGCGAAACAGCGAAACAAAGCCTGAAGATCACATTGTCCAGGCGGCACTCAAGCTCTTGAAGCAGGACTTTTCCGGTGACGCCTTTGGATTTCGATGCGATGGCAAAATACCTGCGGAACTGACGCTCCATAATGCCGTACATCCTTTTAACCTTCTGTTTCTCCCTGAGCTGCAGCCCATAGTTGGAAAGCTTCGCCCCGCGCGCCTGTCCGTGTTGTCCCGGAGGAAAAGCGCGGCGCGCTACACCGCATTTTTCCGTGTAGCAGCGCGCGCCTTTCAAAAATAATTTCATCGCTTCTCGGCGGCACAAGCGACAGCTAGGACCTAAATATTTTCCCATTAATCCTCCTAAACTCTTCTTCTTTTGGACGGACGGCAGCCGTTGTGGGGCACAGGCGTCACATCCTTGATCAACTTGATCATCAGGCCTGCGGCCGCAATAGCCCTGATCGCGGATTCGCGTCCGGAGCCGGGGCCGTTGACATGGACTTCGACTTCCGTCAACCCCTGATCCTTGGCCTTTTTTGCCGCATCGCCGGCTGCGATCTGCGCCGCAAAAGGAGTGGACTTCTTGGACCCCTTGAATCCGACGACACCCGGGGTGGACCACGAGATCACGTTCCCCTGTCGGTCCGTCACCGTCACGATCGTGTTATTAAAGCTTGCCTGGATATGGACGATGCCGCTCGTTGACGTTAATGCCTTCTTCTTGCCCTTCTTTTTTGCTTTTTGATCCATTCTTTTCTCCTTAGACCCTTCCTTTAAGTGGTATTAGGAAGGTCTACCCTTTCTGGGTTAAAATTTATTTTTTAGCCGCTGACGCCGGCGCTTTTTTCGGTGCCGCTTCGGCAGCCTTGATAACACCGACGTTCTTGCGCGGACCCTTTCTTGTCCTGGCATTCGTTTTCGTTCTTTGGCCGCGCACAGGAAGGGACTTTTTGTGACGCAACCCGCGGTACGAGCCGATATCCATAAGCCTTTTGATATTCTGCGAGATCTCGCGCCTCAGATCGCCCTCGGCCCTGTACCCTTTCTGGATCACCGCCGTGATGCGCGACACTTCATCTTCGCTAAGCTCCTTGGCCCTTTTGGCAGGGTCAATCCCAGCTTCTTTCAAGATCAGCGCGGACGTCACCGCGCCGATCCCATAAAGATACCTCAAAGACACATCGATCCTTTTGTCTTTGGGAATATCCACACCTAAGATTCTTGGCATTTCCTCACTCCTTCTGTCGTTCGGAGTGTGAAGTCACAAGTGTAAAGTGTTAAGTTTAACTTATACACTTATAAACTTACACACTAAAATTATCCCTGTCTCTGTTTATGCTTAGGGTTCGTGCAAATGACCCTTAAAATGCCGCTTCTCTTGATGATCTTGCAATTATTGCAGATCCTTCGTATGGATGCTTTGACTTTCACGATTCACCCCTCTATTTGCACCTAAAAGTGATCCTGCCGCGCGTCAAATCATACGGCGACAATTCCACTTTCACCTTATCTCCGGGTAGGATCCGGATAAAATTCATTCTGATTTTTCCAGACACATGCGCCAGTATTTTGTGGCCGTTGTCCAGAACCACCCGAAACATGGCATTCGGTAAAGATTCGGTTATGACGCCCTCGACTTCGATCGCTTCTTCTTTGCTCATAAATCAGCTTTAGTTAATATCTCCGGGCCTTCTTTACCGATTGCCACCGTATGCTCAAAATGCGCTGATGGCAACCTGTCTTTGGTGACCGCGGTCCAGCCGTCTTCTAGAATCTCAACTTCCCACGTCCCGATATTGATCATCGGCTCAAGCGCGAAGACCATGCCCGCTTCCAGATAAGGCCCTGTGTGCGGCCTTCCGAAGTTCGGGATCTGCGGCTCCTCATGCAGCTCGCGGCCTATGCCGTGGCCTACGAAATTACGGACGACGGAAAAACCGCGCGCCTCGACATATTCCTGCACCGCGCAAGAAACATCTGAAAGCCTGTTTCCGACTTTCATGAACTTGATCGCCGCGATCAACGAAGCGCGAGTCGCTGTCATGAGCCCATCTTTCTGGTCATCGACCTTCCCCACGGGAAAAGTCTCGGCCATGTCCGCAAAAAACCCTTCAGACTCGATGCCTATGTCAACGCTCACGATGTCGCCTGCAACAAGGCACCTTGGCCCCGGAATCCCGTGCACGACTTCTTCGTTGACGGAAACACAGATATTTGCCGGATAGCCGTTGAAATTTTTAAAAGCCGGTCTGACCTTGAATCGAGACATCGCGCGCAAAGCGGCTTTGTCTAAATCCTTTGTTAAGACCCCGGGCTTAACCAATCCCCGGATCTCATCCATCACAGTGGCAAGGACCCGGCCGGCTTTACGCATCTTGTCAATCTCTTGACAAGTTTTTATCGGAATCATTATTTTAAAGAACCAAAGATATTTTTGGAAATGATCTTACACACTTCTTCGGAATCGAGGTCGCCGGAAACATTCTCAAGTTTATTCTGCTTGCGGTAATAATCCAGAACTCCACTCGACTCCTCCAAATAGACCTTCAAGCGGTTCCTGACGGTCGCCTCATTGTCATCCGGCCTCTGGTACAACGGCACTTGGCACTGGTCGCAAAGCATGTCTTTTTTCGGCGGCATATTCACGAGGTGATAGTTGGTGCCGCACTTCGAGCAGACACGCCTGCCGGTCAAGCGCTGAACGACAACTTTCTCCGATGTCGATAGATAAACCGCCGTATCGATCCCTGTTTCCAGGATCTCATCTAAGGACCTCGCCTGAGACACGGTGCGCGGGTAACCGTCTAAAATAAATCCTTTTTCCAGGTCTTTCGCTGCCATCCGCTTCTTAACCATCTCGGTCACAAGGGTATCCGGGACTAATTTTCCAGAATCCATAAACCCTTTGGCCTGCCGGCCAAGGTCCGTGTTATTCTTGACTTCGTTGCGCAGAATATCGCCGGTCGAGATATGAGGCAGCTTAAAACACTTTGTCAAAAGTTTTGCCTGCGTGCCCTTGCCTGCGCCCGGAGGCCCGAACAAAATAAGCTTCATAAATTATCTTCTTCCCTTGATCCTGGTCGACTTCAGGAAGCCTTCGTAATTCCTCATCAAAAGATGCGATTCGATCTGCTTGATCGTATCAAGCATGACACCGACAGTTATAAGTAATCCCGTGCCGCCGAAGAACGACGCAACGAGATACGGGATATTCAGCCACGCCATGAGAAGATCAGGAAAAACAGCCATAAAGGCCATGAAGACCGCGCCGGCGAGCGTGATCCGCGTCATCACGTAATCCAGATATTCCGCCGTTGGCTTTCCCGGCCTGATCCCCGGCACAAATCCGCCGTATTTCTTCATGTTCTCGGATATTTCCAGGGGATTAAAAACGATCGCCGTATAGAAATAACAGAAGAAAATGATCAGCAGGGAATAAACAATCGAATAGAGCCAATGCCCGCGGGCGAGTTCATTGGCAAAAGCCCGGAAACCCTGGTAAGGGATGAACGACGCGATGGTCGCCGGAAACAAGATAATGGATTGCGCAAAGATGATGGCGATGATACCGGACTGGTCGATCTTTAAGGGAATATACGTGCTCTGCCCGCCATAGACTTTACGGCCGACCACCCGGCGCGCATACTGCACGGGGATCTTTCGCTGCGCCTGGATCACCATGGTGACCGCAAGGACCACTGCGACAAGAAGCACGGCCATGATGAGAAACACATACGGCTCAAGGGTCCTCTTGGACGGAGAATAAGGAGAGAAAAGCACCCACAACTGATAACCTGCCGAAGGGATCCTAGACACGATTCCTGCGGTGATAATGAGGGAAATACCGTTGCCGATGCCGTGTTCCTGGATCTGTTCGCCCAGCCACATAATGAAGATCGTCCCTGTGGAAAGCGTCAACACCGTGATGAGCCTGAAACTCCAACCTGGGAGCATCACAATGCCAAGCCCTTCGGAGCGCCCGAGATTTTCCACCCAGATCGCGATAAAATACGACTGGATGACAGACAAAACCACTGTTCCGTAACGGGTGAACTGATTGATCTTCTGGTAACCGGCCTTGCCTTCTTTGGCGAGCTTTTCTAAAGCCGGGATGACCGCTGTCAGAAGCTGCATAATAATGGAGCACGAGATATACGGCATGATCCCAAGCGCGAAGATCGTCATACGGCTCATCGCGCCGCCGGAAAACATGTTCATTATGCCAAAGAGCGCGCCGCCTTCTGTTGAAGAGATGCGCTTAAAAAGTTCGCTTAAGGCCGCGCCGTTGATACCCGGCGTCGGAATATAAGAACCGATGCGGTAAACCGCCAGAAGCGCAAGAGCGACCAGGATCCTTTTCTTGAGCTCCGGTATTTTAAATGAATTTAATAAGGCCGATATCATTTCTTGTTCTGCACCGTCAAAATCTCAATCGTACCAGCGGCTTCCTGGATCTTCTTTACAGCGGATTCCGTCGCCCTGTGAACTTTGATGGTGAGCGCCTTATTGATCGCACCGTCGCCGAGCAATTTGACCAACCCGTCCTTATTCTTAATCAACCCCTCGTCAAAAAGATTGTCAGGGGAAACGATCGCGCCCTTGGAGAACCTGCCCAAAGAACTGATATTGATGATCTGATAAGGATTAACAGCCCTGGACGTAAATCCTCTCTTGGGAAGCCTGCGGAAGAGCATCGTCTGGCCGCCTTCATAACCAAGCCTGAAATCGCGGCCCGCTCTTGAACCCTGGCCTTTGTTTCCACGACCCGAAGTCTTCCCGCGCCCGCTTCCGACACCGCGGCCTACGGCCCTCTTCTTCTTATTCGCTCCCTTGGGAGATTTGATATCAGTTATGAACATTTTCTTTATCCTGTTGTGCGAGCGCCTGGCGTCTCAACCCGATGGTCTCCAAGTCCCTACTGATCTGCTTCAAGCCCGCGAGCGTCGCCATGATCACGTTCAGCGGATTATTGCTGGTGAGGCATTTAGTCAGGATATCGCGGATACCGGCCGCTTCGCAGACCGCGCGCACCGGACCTGAGGCGATGATACCCGTACCTTCTACCGCCGGCTTCAACAACACGCGCGTCGAACCGAATGCGCCGATCACATCATGCGGGATCGTCGTTCCCTGCATAGGGATGCTCATCATATTTTTTTTGGCCTGGGAGATGCCTTTGCGAATCGCATCAGCCACTTCGTTCGCCTTGCCTAAAGATGTGCCGACCCTGCCTCTCGCATCGCCGACAACGACCAGGGCGCTGAAAGAAAGTTTCTTACCTCCCTTGGTCACTTTGGCCACGCGTTTAATCTTGACCACCTTTTCGATCGCTTCCTTTGATTCCGAGACTACAATAGGTTGAACCATGCTAAAACTCTAACCCCCCTTTTAAAATCATCCCCAAACCCCTGACAATAGGGGCTTTCGCCCCTCTTGCGCTCCTCCTTGACACTACTCGTGTCAAGGATCCGCTGTCACCCCTTGGGGATGATTTTTTGTGCTACGCACTAGAACTCTAAACCGCCTTTTCTTGCCGCATCTGCAAAAGCCTTGATCCTTCCGTGATAATCATAACCTCCGCGGTCAAAAACAACGCGCAGGATCTTTTTTTCCATGGCTTGCTGGGCGACCAATTCGCCCAAAAGAGCGGCGGCCTTGATATTCCCGCCGTACGCCAGTTTCTGGCGGAAAACCTTATCTGAAGTCGAAACGCTCAAAAGAGTCGATCCCTTTGAATCATCGACGATCTGGATGAAGATGTTTTTCAGGCTGCGGCGCACGCTCAAACGGGGCCTCTCCAAACTACCGACCACGTGCTTTCTTATCCTCAAATGTCTTCTCTTTCTTCCTGAGATCTTTGTTTTCATGTTTTTATTTTGTGACGGACTTGCCGACTTTTCTCCTGATGCGTTCGGTCGAATAACGGATACCCTTGCCTTTATAAGGTTCAGGCGGACAGATGCGACGGATCTCAGCCGCCACCTGACCGACCTTGGCTTTATCAATACCGGAAATCACGACTTCCACCTGCTTGGCAGCGTCTATCTTGACGTCGTCCGGGATCGGATATTCCACCGAATGCGTGAAACCCACGTTCAACTTCAAATTCTTGCCCTGCACCACCGCCTTGTATCCGACGCCTTCGATCAGGAGCACCTTGGTGTATCCCTCTGTCACGCCCTTGATCATATTGACCACGAGCGCGCGGGTCGTGCCGTGCAGAGAACGGTTGATCTTTGAATCGCTCTTTGTCGCAAAAAACAGGGTGTTGTCTTTCTGCTCACAGGAGATCACGGGAGGCAACGCATGCTGCAGCTTCCCTTTCGGGCCTTCGACTAAAACCGCATCAGTCTGAACCTCGACCTTGACGCCCTGGGGAATCAACACCGGTTTTTTCCCTATTTTAGACATTGTCCGTCACCACACGTAGCAGAGGACTTCTCCGCCCATTTTCGATTCCCTGGCCTCGTCGTCGGTCATGAGCCCCTTGGAAGTCGTCAGGATTGCCATGCCTTTTCCACGCAGGACCTTTGGGATGCTTTTGGCGTCCGAATAGATCCTCAAGCCAGGCCGGGAAACCCTCTTTAAATTAATGATCACCGATTTTTTATTAACATACCTCAGATAAACTCTTAAAATACCCTGCACCTTAACGTCTTTAATGATACGGTAATTATCAATATATCCTTCTTTCTTTAAGATGTCGGCGATCGCAACCAAAATCTTGGAATTCGGGATATCCACTTTCTCATGCTTGGCCCGCGCCCCATTCCTGATGACCGTCAACATATTCGCAATAGGATCACTAAATGTCATTGTCTCTCCTTACCAGCTCGCCTTTTTCACGCCGGGAATCTCACCCTTCCAGGCCAATTCCCTGAAACAGATACGGCAAAGCTGGAATCTCCTGTAGTAGCCGCCCGAACGGCCGCAGATCCTGCAGCGGTTGTATTTTCTCGTTGAAAATTTCGGCTTCTTCTTCCAGCGGTTGATTTGTGAACGTTTCGCCACAACTATCCTTTCTGAGTCTTTCCGCCGGAGGCGGATCCGCCTGCGGCGGAAAAAGGGATCCCCAAAAGCTTAAGCAGTTCGTAGGATTCTTTTTTAGAACGCGAATTCATCACGATGGTGACGTCCATGCCCTGCTCGCGCGTCACCTTGTCCGTGTCGATCTCCGGAAAAACACCCTGCTCCGTGATCCCGATGGTGTAATTACCGTTGGCGTCAAAAGAATCCGCGCTCAATCCGCGGAAATCCCTGATCCTGGGAAGAGCCACGCTGATAAACCTATCTAAAAACTCGTACATACGCTGACGCCGCAAGGTCACCCGGCAGCCGATCGGCTGGCCCTCTCTAATCTTGAAATTCGCGATCGCTTTTTTCGAACGCGTCATCACAGGCTTCTGGCCGGCGATCATGGCGAGCTCTTCCATAGACTTCTCCAAAAACTTTATGTCCGTGATCGCCTCGCCCACACCCATGTTGATGACAATCTTCTTTAAGCGCGGCGCCTGCATCACGCTCTTGTACCCCATGATCTTGACGAGCTCAGGGACGATCTCTTTTCTATATCTTTCCAAAAGCCGCGGAGTGGGTAACTTCATGATCTTATATCGCCTCGCTGCATTTCTTGCAAATCCGTGTTTTCGTATTATCTTTTTGAACAGAAAAACCGACCTTCGTCGGCGCGTTGCAATTTTTGCAGACGATCATGAGGTTAGAGACTGCGATGGGCGCTTCCATCTGGACGATGCCGGTGTGCTGCTGGTCCTGCTGCGTGCGCCTCTTGTGCTTCTTGACGTAGTTGATGCCTTCCACAAGCACCCTGCACTCGGCCGTGACCATGCGCATCACTTTGCCTTGCTTTCCCTTATCTCTTCCTGCCAGAACGCTGACCATATCGCCTTTTCTTATCTTAAACATTTTTTCCTTTAAATGAGCGCACAACTTATGGAACGTTAGTGAACATAAGTTGTTTGCGCGAATTTATCCCGTGGCCGCTTGGTGGCAGTCGGGATCTAATACGGGTCGTTTCCCTTATATTATATGACTTCAGGGGCCAGAGAAACGATCTTCATAAAGTTCTTTTCCCTTAATTCTCTGGCCACCGGGCCGAACACGCGCGTGCCGCGCGGATTCAGGTCCTTGTCGATCATGACCACCGCATTGGAATCAAATTTAACGTAGGAACCATCGTATCGGCGCAAAGGGCTTCTCATGCGCACGATGACCGCTCTGGCGACCTCACCCTTCTTGATCGTCGCGTCAGGCGTGGACGATTTGATATTAACGGTAATGATATCACCGATCGTTGCATCCAGTTTCCCTTTACGGCCGATGACGCCGATGCAAGAGGCGATTTTGGCGCCTGTATTATCCGCCACCGTCAATAACGTGCGTTTATAGATCATCAGCGCCCTCAAGCGACTTGGCTTTTGAAATAATTTCTATCAACCGCCAGCGCTTATCCTTGGACATCGGCCTTGTCTCCTCGATCCTGACGCGGTCGCCGCAATGGGCATCATTCTTCTCGTCGTGGACCTTGAATTTCGCCTTGCGCTTGGTCGTCTTTCCGTAGAGCGGATCGCGGACCAAACGGATGATCTCGACCACAATGGTCTTCTGCATCTTATCGCTGACCACCGTGCCGACGGATTCTTTTCTTTTGCCTTGCGTTCTTACACTTTCTTGCGTCATCGTCTATTCCTTTTTCGAAAGGTGCTGTTCATTCAATAAGGTATTGATCCGGGCAACAGACTTGCGCAGGATCTTAAATTGATGGGGCTTATCCAAATGACCCGCAAGCTTCATATATTGCAGCTTGCTCAACTCCTCTTTGATGCTGGCAAGTTTTGCAAATAATTCTTCTTTGCTCAAGTTTCTCAATTCACTGGTCTTCATAAATCACCTAAATTGTTTCGGAGCGGGTGATGAATTTCATGCGCAAAGGGAGTTTGAAAGCAGCAAGACGGAGAGCCGTACGGGCTATTGCCTCGGGAACGCCTCCGAGCTCAAAGATGACCGCGCCCCTTCTGACAAGGGCCACCCAAAACACGATATCTCCCTTGCCTTTGCCCATACGAGTTTCTGCAGGCTTCTTGGTTACGGATTTATGGGGAAAGATCCTGATCCACACTTTACCGCTACCACGCAGTTGTCTGGCTAAAAGCACGCGAACCGCTTCAATCTGGGTATTTTTGATCGCACCATTTTGCAAAGACTTCAAGCCGAACTCCCCAAAACTAAGCTCTGAGCCACGAACGGCAATCCCACGGTTCTTCCCGCGCTGGAACTTCCGGTACTTGACTCTTCTCGGCATCAAAGGCATGTCTTATTCTCCCGCAGGCTTTGACTTCTCGGTTTCTTCCTTTTTTCTTCTTTCTTCCCTTAATCTTTCAAAAAGCGCATCGCCCTTATGGACCCAGACCTTGACGCCGATCAGTCCATAACGGGTGTGGGCTTCCTCAAATCCGTAATCGATATCCGCGCGGAATGTCTGCAAAGGGACGCTGCCCCACTTGTACGCCTGGGTGCGCGCGATCTCAGCGCCGCCGAGCCTGCCGGCGACCATTATCTTGATGCCCTTGGCCCCTGCGTTGACCGCCTGGTCTATAGCTCTCTTGATGGCGCGGCGGAACGCCACGCGTTTTTCCAGCTGCAAAGCTATATTCTCTGAGATAAGCTGGCTGTCGATCGCCGGGTTCTTAATCTCTTCGATATCGATGACAATCTCTTTGTTCATGGTGATGTCTTTCAATTCGCCGGTAAGCTTTTCGATGTCCGCGCCGTGCCGGCCAATGATGACACCGGGCCTGGCCGAATGGATCCTAACCTTCACTTTGCCCGCGACCCGTTCGATCGTCACACGCGCAATGGCCGCCATTCTTAAGTTCTTCTTGATGTGGCGACGGATCCTGTAATCCTCTTCGACGAATCTCCCGAAGTCGCCATGCCGCGCAAACCATCTGGAGCCTGTATCTCTGATGAAACCTAACCTAAGCGCTAAAGGATGTACCTTTTGACCCATGAATTTTCCCTCTGATTATTGCTTTCCTAAATCCAGTTCGACTTTAATATGGCTCGTGCGCTTCAAGATCTCTGTGGCCCGTCCGAACGCCGCTGGCCTGAACCTCTTCCACCTCGGGCCGTCGTCCGCCGTGATCCTGGAGATCACAAGCTTCTCCACATCAAGCCCCTTATGCTTGGCATTGGCGATCGCGGAATCCAGGACCTTGCGGATATAATACGTCGGCCTCTTATTCACAAACTTCAAAAAACCCGCCGCTTCCTTGGCGTTCATGCCGCGGATAAGATCAACGACCTGCCTGATCTTTCTTCCTGAACCCCTGACAAATCTGACTTCTGCTTTGGCTAACATGTTATGTCAACTCAACCGCTTTCTTCGCCTTGACGCCGCCGTGTTTCCTGAATATGCGCGTCGGCGCGAATTCGCCCAATTTATGCCCGACCATATTCTCTGTGACAAAAATAGGCACATGCTTGCGCCCATCATGGACAGCGATGGTAAAACCTACAAAATCAGGGATGACGGTCGAGCTTCTTGACCATGTTTTGATTGGCTGACGGGAGCCGGATTTTCTGGCCGCGTCAACCCTTTTTTCCAGCCGCTCTTCGACAAAAGGTCCTTTTTTTAATGATCTGGGCATTAACCGTTCCTTCTCTTAATGATGTACTTGCTGGAATATCTCTTATGTTTTCTCGTCTTCAATCCTTTGCACTTCTGTCCCCACGGAGACACAGGATGAGGATTTCCCTGGCCTGCTTTTCCTTCGCCGCCGCCATGCGGATGGTCGATGGGGTTCATGGCTGAGCCGCGCACGGTCGGACGGATGCCGAGCCAGCGCTTCCTGCCGGCCTTGCCGTGCATCTCCGTCTCATGTTCGACGTTGCCGACCTGGCCGACGGTCGCCATGCAATCAAGCTTGATCAAACGGACCTCGCCCGAAGGAAGTTTCACATGGGCGAAATCGCCTTCCTTGGCCGTGACCTGCGCGGAATTTCCGGCGCTGCGGACGATCTGGCCTCCGCGGCCACGAGTCAACTCGACATTGTGGATAAACGCACCTAAGGGAATATATTGAAGCGGCATCGCGTTGCCGGTCTTGACTTCGGCATCGGGCTTGGTGGTGCTGACGATCTGGTCTCCAACCTTCAACCCCAACGGGCAAAGGATATACTTCTTGACGCCGTCCGGATAATTCAGGAGCGCGATGCGGCAAGACCTGTTCGGGTCATATTCGATGGCAAGCACATTTGCGGTCACATCAAACTTGTCGCGCTTAAAATCGATCAGGCGATAAAGACGCTTATGACCACCGCCCACATGCCTTGTCGTGATGCGGCCATAATTATTGCGGCCGCCGGTCTTAGGCAGGCTTTCCACAAGGGATTTTTCCGGACGGTGCTTGGTGACCTCGCTGAAATCCGGAAGATTCGCCCAGCGCAACCCCGGTGTCGTCGGTTTGAATTTTCTCGTACCCATTACTTGACCTCTATCTTCTGGCCTTTTCCAAGACGGACAAAAGCCTTTTTCCAGTCCGGCTGACGGCCCAACTGAGTACGGACCCTTTTTAACTTACCGTGAACAACGACCGTATTGACATCGCGGACTTTGACTTTATAGATCTTCTCGATCGCCTTTTCGATATCGATCTTGGTCGCGCTTTTCGCCACAAGGAACTGATAGCAGTCGCCGGATTCCAGGCGGGTGCCTTTTTCCGTGTGAATTAAAGTTTTGATAATATCATAGGGACTAAGCATTTTTCAGGCGTTTTGTGAGATTCTTTAAGGAATCCCGGGTCATCAGGATCTTTCTGTTATTAAGCACGTCAAAGGCGTTCAAGGACTGAGAATCCACGAGGTGCAGGCGCTGGATATTGCGCGTGGAGCGCTTGATGTTATCGCTGACCGTATCGATGACGCACAGAACGCTTTCTCCGGTGATCTTGAGCGCCTCCATAAAGTTCACGAACTCCTTGGTCTTCGGATGCATGATATGGATCTTCTCGGCCAGGATGAGATCGCCAGCGATGACCTTGGCATTCAGGCTGGAGCGCAGGGCCTCGTTACGGATCGACTGAGGCATCTTGTAGCTGAAATCTCTCGGATGCGGACCGAAGACAACGCCGCCGTGACGCCACAAAGGCGAGCGGATAGACCCAACACGTGCGCGGCCTGTGCCTTTTTGGCGCCATGGCTTCTTGCCGCCGCCGGACACCTCGCCCCTGGTCTTGGTCGCAGCCAACCCTCTCCTTTTATTCGCGCGGTAGCCGACGATCGCCTGATACAGCGTCTTTTTATGCACTTTGCCGTCAAACACATGGGCATCCAGCTCTATCTCTTCGACAGCCTTGGCTCCCATGTCCACTACCGAAACGACTATTCTATTTTTCTTTTCCATTTTGACTATTAGCCTTTAGTTTCTTGATCGACTTCCTGATCTCAAGCAGCGTGTTCGTATGCCCCGGAACAGCTCCCTGGACGACCAGAAGATTATTCGCTAAATCCACTTTCATGACCTTTAGATTCTGGACCGTTACCTGCTGGTGGCCCATATGGCCGGCCATGGACTTGCCTTTGACAATGCGCGAAGGATCGGAACTGGCGCCCACGGAACCAATCCTGCGGTGAGACATCGAACCATGGGTCATAGGACCCCCCATCCAATTCCAGCGCTTCATGCCGCCCTGAAAACCTTTTCCGATAGACACGCCGATCACATCCACAAAATCGCCTTCCTTGAAGATGTCAACCTTGATCTCGTCGCCGGCTTTGAGAGCGCCTTTATCCGCCACTCTCAATTCCCGCACATAACGTTTCGGGCTCAAAGATAATTTCTTGAATTCGCCGAACTGGGGCTTTTTAATCTTGTTCTCCTTGACGTCGACGAACCCCACCCTGATATTCTTTTCATTGGTGCCCATGACGACGCACGGCCCGGCTTCGATAGCGGTCACGGCCATGACCTTGCCGTCTTCGCGGAAGATCTGTGTCATGCCGATCTTCTTGCCTAATATTTTCATCGTCGTATTCAAAACGCCCATGATTTACCTTCTTAAAAGCTTTCTCTTATTTGATCTCAACGTCAACACCCGCAGGAAGATTCATCTTCCTGAGCGCGTCGATCGTCTTGGCTGTCGGATCATGCAGTTCGAGCAACCTCTTGTGGGTCGCGAGCATAAACTGCTCCCTTGACTTTTTGTCGATGACCACGGAACGATTGACCGTGTAGAGCTCTTTCTTAGTCGGCAAAGGGATAGGGCCCGATACTTTGGCGCCGCTATTTTTCGCCGTCTCCACGATCTCACGCGTCGACTGGTCAAGCAGCCGATGATCGTAAGCTTTTAAACGTATCCTGATTTTCTGCGACATAGTCTTATGCGATTATTTCTGAGACAACCCCTGCGCCAACGGTGTGGCCACCTTCGCGGATAGCGAAACGCAGCTCTTTTTCCATGGCGATAGGCACGATCAGCTCTGCCTCGATCGTAATATTGTCCCCGGGCATGATCATCTCAACGCCCTGAGGCAGTATGATATTGCCGGTCACGTCCGTCGTCCTGAAATAGAACTGAGGCCTGTATCCGGCGAAAAACGGCGTATGACGGCCGCCTTCTTCTTTGGTCAGGATGTACACCTGAGCCTTGAACTTCGTATGGGGCGTGATGGAACCCGGCGCGGCGAGTACCATGCCGCGCTCCAGGGAATCTTTGTCAACACCGCGAAGCAGAAGCCCGACGTTATCACCCGCCTGGCCATCATCGAGAAGTTTTCTGAACATTTCAATACCGGTCACAACGGTCTTACCGACCTCAGGCCTCATGCCCACGACATCCACGGGCTCGTTGACCTTGACCTTGCCTCTTTCGATCCTTCCGGTGCCGACGGTGCCGCGGCCGGAGATCGTGAAAACGTCTTCAACAGCCATCAAGAAAGGCTTGTCCAGTTCTCTCTTGGGCATCGGGATAAAATCATCCACGGCCTTCATGAGCTGAAAGATCGGGCCGCACTTCGGACACTCTTCCTTGGCGCACAGGCATGAAATCGCCTCAGTCGCGCTACCCTTGACAATGGGTATTTTGTCGCCAGGAAAGTTGTATTTTGTCAAAAGTTCTCTTACTTCCATCTCGACCAACTCGATCAACTCCTTGTCCTGGACCATGTCCACCTTGTTCAAAAAAACGACGA
>JAGVGA010000052.1 GCA_020057345.1 Candidatus Omnitrophota bacterium
TCGGCGTCGTTATTGCAAAAAAGATAGAAGAGATCAACCGGATGGGTATTTCTATCGAGATCATCGGGCCGAGCCACGGCGCGATCTGGAGAAAAAATACCGCGCGCATCGTGAATGCCTATCTGGAGTGGGCCGCTTTTAAATCAAAGCCTAAAGTCATCATCGTCTATGATACGATGTGGGAGTCAACCGATAAGCTGGCGCGCCGGCTCACCGAGCTCATCGGAGCCCAGGGCGTTGAAGTCAAGCTCTACCATGTCCGCAAAAATGACGGCAGTCAGCTTGTGCGGGATATCTTGGATGCGAAGATTCTCTTGATCGGTTCGCCGACATTAAACGGCGATATGTTCTGGACGCTCGGCGGATTTTTGACCTATCTGCGCGGCTTAAAACCGAAAAACAAAAAAGTCGGCATTTTCGGTTCTTACGGGTGGGCAGGAGGCGCCTGTGCTGCGATCAAGAAAGAGATCGAAGGCATGGGCCTGGAGACGATCGAGCCGGCTTTTGAAGTCCAGTATGTTCCCCATGAGGAAGAAATGGACAAGCTGAAGGATTATGCAAAAAATATCGCTCAGCTGGCCAAGCAGGTATAGATAAAACAAACAAAAAAAGGGAGGGTGTGATGGGAGACAAGTTCAGAAAGACATCGGGAGTGGATTTAAAAGAACTTATCGCGGATTTAAACAGGGCGTATTGCGATGAGTGGCTGGCTTTTTACGCGTACACGTACGCCGCCCAGGTCGTCTCCGGCAAAGGCGCCGAAGACATGGAAGAGTATTTGAAAAAGGTCGCCGGTGAAGAGCTCGAGCATCAGGGAGAGCTCGCGGATATGATCGTCAAGCTCGGCGGGATGCCGACGGTCAGCCTCAATGACTTGGAGAAGAACGGCAACGGCCCTTATCCGATGCCTCCGAAGAAGACCGACGATTACGACAAGATCATCGATTTCGTGACCGAGGCCGAGGCGGGCGCGATCGACGTGTATCGCAAGATCGCCAAGAAGACTTTAGGCAAAGAGGATGTGGTGTATCAGCTCGTGACGCATATCCTTGGCGAAGAGGTCAATCACGAAGAGATGTTTGAGAATTTAAGATAATGATGTCGAGATAAGGGGGAAAGATGGCTAAGGTTGTTGTGGATGCGGCCACATGTGTCGGGTGCGGGTTATGTGAGCAGAATTGCCCGGAGGTTTTCGAGATGAAAGACGACGGGATCGCCCACGTGAAAACGCATACCTGTGCGAGCTGCGATTTGAAAGAAGTGGCTGGCCAGTGTCCTGTAACCGCGATCACAGTGAGTTAAGGAACAAAAAAGCCACCTCCTTTAAAAAGGGGGTGGCTTTTTTTATAGCCTCATGAAAGAAGCGCTTTTTTACGAAAAGGGTGATGGTTCGCTGGTCCGTTGTTTTTTATGCCCGCATTTCTGCCGAATTAAAGAAGGTGGGATCGGGTTTTGCGGTGTCAGAAAGAATATCGGCGGTGAGCTTTTTTCGCTCAACTACGGCCGCGTCGCCTCGATCGCCCTGGACCCGGTTGAAAAAAAACCGCTCTATCGCTTTCATCCGGGAGAATACGTCCTTTCCGCCGGGACCGTTGGCTGCAATCTGTCTTGCCTGTTCTGTCAGAACTGGAGCCTTTCCAAAGAGGTCAACGCGCCGACCGAGGCCATGACCTCTGAAGAATTGATCGTAAAGGCCAAACAGCTGGATTCTTTCGGCATCGCCTATACCTATAATGAACCGTTCATCTGGTATGAGTTTGTGGTTGAGACCGCTCAAAAGGCGCGGGAACAGGGATTAAAGAACGTCCTGGTGACGAACGGCTACGTGACGCTCGAGCCTTTGAAAAAACTCCTGCCGTATATCGATGCGATGAACATCGATATCAAGTCCATCCGTAACGAATTCTACCAGAAGGTCTGCTCAGGTTCGGTTAAGGAAGTCTTAGAGACGATCAAGACGTCTGCGCAGCATTGTCACGTGGAGCTGACGAACCTTATCATCCCGACGCTCAATGATAGTGAAAAAGATATAACGGATCTGACGGATTGGATTTATGAAAATTGCGGAGAGGCTGTGCCGCTGCACTTTTCCCGCTACTTCCCGTGCTACAAGATGACTTTGCCGCCGACGCCGAAAGAGACTCTTGTGCGCGCCGAGAAGATCGCCCGCAAAAAGCTCAAATACGTCTACCTGGGGAATATTATTTAGCGAACAACGCAAAAGTAATAGGAACCTCTTCGCACACGAAATTTTTTTCCGTCTATTTCGGTTTACGCCTCTGGTGTTACGCTCCATAGAAGATTGTCGCTACACCCAGAGCCGTAATTCCTCATAGACATTTGCAAAAAAATTTCTGATTGTGTGCTTTCAGAAGTTCCTATTACTTTTGCGAGAATCAATAGTTGCCGTATTAACTAATTGGCTGGGGAATCGCCGACGTAATCGACGAGGTTGGCTTTTTTCTTTAAGTCGCTGAAGAAATCATTGAAGATCTTGTTGCGTTTTTGCTCCAGGAGTTGCTTGGAGAATTCGTCTTTTTCTTTTTTGAACTTGTCCTGGTCAAAAGGCACTGTCTCTAAGGATTTTAAGACGTACGACCCCTGGTCTAGGGTCATGACGTTGTCTGCGACCTGGTCGCGCTCGAGCTTGAAGGCGATATCTTTCAACTCCTGGGCCATGCCGATCTCCGGGATATATGCCTCGCGGGAAAAAAGAGGCGTTTCTTTGATCTCAAGGTTCCCAAGCTGTGCCGCCTGCTCAAAAGAGGCTCCCGGCGCCTTGGCCTTTGCGAGGAAATCTTCCGCTTTTTGCCGGCTGAGGTCTTTGGCTTTTTCTAAGACCAGCGCCTCTTTGACTTTGTCTTTGGCTTCTTTGTAGTCCGGGACATAGGCGTCTCTTTTTTCCTTGATCCTGAAGATGTAATAGCCCCGCTTGAGCTCCACCACTTTACTCAGATCCCCGGAAGAGAGGTCAAAAAGCATGATGGCAAGCTGCGGCATCCAGCCGAGCGTGGGCACAGGGTCTTCCAAGCCGAAAAGCCCTGTCTCTTTGGCCTCCATTTTTAATTCCGAAGCCGCTTTCCCGAGGCCTCGCTGTTTGGCTAAAGACAAGGCGCGCTTCATCTGATCGCTTGCCGCTGATTTTTCCTGTTCTGAGGCTTCTTCTTTTAATTCCAGGGCGATGTAAGTCGCGTTGATCTGCGGCGGGACTTTGAATTTTTCTTTTGTTTTTTCGAAATAGGCCTTGGCCTCATCTTCCGTCGTTGTGACCTTGTCTTTTTCCGCCCCAGGCGCGAAGAAGACATATTTCACGCGCGTCTGCTCGTTCGCCTTGATGTATTCTTTTTTGATCTCATCCTCGGAGACTGAAACTCTCTCGGTGACCTGATCGTAGACTTTCGCCATGGAGAGGTTTTCGCGCAGCTGTTCCTCAAAAGACCGTGCCGGTTCGCCGATGGAATATTTTGAAAAGAGGTCGTACATCTGAGGGTCGAAATGGCCGTTCTTTTGCAGGAAGGGCATTTGAGTAAGCGTGGTCACGACCTCTTCGTCCTTGATCTTGATCCTTCTTTTCCGGGCTTCATGGAGCAGGATGAGCCTGTCCCAGGCGGCCTGGTTGGGGTTGAAAAAGGAGGAGGCGAGCTGGTCCGCCTTTTCGCCGAATTGGATCTTCATCTGGATCTTCCAGCTGCGCAGCGCGTCCCGGTAATCGTCGAAACTTACGGTTTGGCCAAAGATGATCCCGGCGGCGTGCGGGTCCTGCTTTTGCCGGATGACGCTGGCCGAGCCCCAGATGACAAAAGCGGGGATGATAATGACCGCCAATCCGTAATAAATCTTTTTCGCGATCTTCTTTTTACGCAAAAGCCTAAGCATAATGGACTATTATACAAGCCAATTTTTTTCTTTACAAAGCAAATTTTCAAATGTATAATGCCACCGCTGTTGTTAAAAGAACGGGGCAATGCATGGAAAGGTCTCAAAAGAAGTTAAAAGTCGGCTTACCCAAAGGTTCTTTAAGCGAAGCGACGTTCAAGATGCTCGCCAAGGCGGGTTTTAACGTTGTGGTCAGCTCGCGCTCCTATATTCCGTCTATTGATGACGCGGAGATTGAGCCCATTATGCTTAGGGCCCAGGAGATGTCCCGTTACGTGGAAGAAGGGGTCCTGGATTGCGGCATAACCGGCAATGACTGGATCTTAGAGAACGGGTCGGATGTGCTTAAGCTCGCGGATTTGGCGTATGCCAAGCAGAGCATGAGCCCTGTGCGCTGGGTCTTGGCTATCTCGGAGAACTCAGGCATCAAGTCCGTCAAGGACCTGGAGGGCAAGAGGATTGCGACCGAGCTTGTCGAAGTCACTAAGGATTTTTTAAAGAAGAACAAGGTCAGTGCCGATGTTGAATTCAGCTGGGGCGCGACTGAAGTCAAGGTCGCGGCTAAGCTGGTGGATGCGATCGTAGAATTGACCGAGACGGGCTCCAGCCTGCGCGCCCACAACTTAAAAGAGATCGCGACGATCTGCACGTCGACGACGCAGTTCATTGCGAACAAGAACGCTTTTAAGGATCCATGGAAGAGAAAAAAGATGGAGCAGATCGTGCTCTTGCTCAAAGGCGCCATCGAAGCCGAAGGCAAGGTGGGCTTAAAAATGAACGTACGCCAGACAAAGCTCAAAGATCTTTTGAAAAAACTGCCGGCTCTAAGGGAGCCGACGATATCGGGGCTAGCGGACAAAGAGTGGGTGGCGGTGGAGACCGTCATCGACGAAAAGCTCGTCCGCAAGATCATCCCCGATCTTAAAGAGGCCGGCGCAGAAGGTATCATCGAATATTCTCTGAACAAATTGATCCAATAAAGGAGTCCAAGCATGCCTTGCGGCAGGAAGAGGAAGAGACGCAAGATTAAGACGCATAAGAGGAAAAAGATGCGTCGTAAGCTTCGTCACCTCAAGAAGAGAGATTGGGGATGATGCGGTTGACGCATCGTCTACGTCTTGCCTAAGACGTCCGCCTTATAGTCCGTCCGGAGGGAGCTGTATTTTCTTAAAATACAGCCATCGGTTTTTTTCTGTTTAATCAAATATGCTGGATGCAAAGAAGATCCGCGAGTTAGAAGACAAGGCCAGGGAGATCCGCGTGATGATCGTGGAGATGCTCTCCCGTGCAGGCTCGGGCCATCCGGGTGGCTCGCTCTCCAGTACCGATATCCTGACATGCCTGTATTTTTCCGTCCTGCGCCACAATCCGAGAGACCCCCAGTGGCCGGACAGAGACAGGTTTCATCTATCCAAGGGGCACTGTTGCCCTGCCCTATATGCGATTCTCGCCGAGCAGGGTTATTTTTCCAAAGATGAATTAAAAAATTTGAGAAGGGCCGGCTGCATGCTTCAGGGCCATCCGGACCGCCACACGCCGGGCATCGAAGTGTGCAGCGGTTCGCTCGGACAGGGCTTGTCCGTTGGTTTAGGGATGAGTCTTGCCGCCCGGATCGATAAAAAGGATTATCGCGTCTATGTCCTTTTGGGCGACGGCGAGATCCAGGAAGGAAATATCTGGGAAGCGGCCATGGCCGCGGCGCATTACAAGTGCGATAATCTTTGCGCCATCCTCGATTACAACGGTTTTCAGATCGATGGGCGCGTTGCGGATGTCATGGCGGTGGAGCCGCTCGCTGAAAAGTGGCGCGGTTTCGGCTGGCAGGTGATCGAGATCGACGGCCACAACATGGCGCAGATCTACAAGGCGTTTGACGCGGCCAGTAAGATCAAAGGCAGGCCCGTCATTCTCATCGCAAAAACGATCAAAGGCAAGGGCGTGTCGTTTATGGAGAATGTCGCGGATTTCCACGGCCGGGCGCCGACGCAGGATGAGACCGGAACGGCGTTAAAAGAACTCGGGAAAAGGGATTAATAATATGGCAGAGATGCTTTACGCCCGCGATGTTTACGGCAAGACGCTGATCGAGTTAGGTAGACAAAACCGCGAGGTGGTTGTTTTGGATGCGGATCTTTCCGGGTCCACGCGCACGGGCCTGTTTGCCAAGGAATTTCCCGAACGATTTTTCAATTTCGGCGTGGCCGAGCAGAACATGATGGCCGCAGCTGCGGGTCTGGCGAGTTGCGGTAAGGTTGTTTTCGCATCTACGTTTGCGATGTTCGCCTCGGGTCGCGCGTGGGACCAGGTGAGGAATTCGATCTGCTACAGCGACTTAAACGTAAAGATCGTCGCAACGCATGCGGGCATCACCGTCGGACCGGATGGCGCCAGCCATCAGGCCTTAGAAGATATCGCGATCATGCGCGCCATCCCGAACATGAAAGTCATCGTTCCCTGCGACGGGCCGGAGACGCGCGAAGCGGTCCTGACCGCGTTTGAGACGCCTGGGCCTTTTTATGTGCGTTTGGGGCGGGCAAAGATAGCCACGCTTGAAAATAAAGGGCCTTTTAAACTTGGCAAAGGGTGTTTGCTTAAGGAAGGCTCGGATGTGACCTTGGTCGCCTGCGGCATCATGATCCACGAAGCGCTGAAGGCGCAGGAGGTGCTTGCCAAGGAAAAGATCTCAGCCCGCGTTATCAATATTCACACCATCAAGCCGATCGACGAGGAGATCCTGATCAGGGCTGCGGCCGAGACCAGGGGCCTTGTGGTCTGCGAAGAGCATTCGGTCATCGGCGGCCTGGGGTCTGCGGTCGCTGAAGTCTTATCAGAAAACCGCCCGACAAGGGTCCTAAGAATAGGGACCAAGGACAGATTTGGCCAGTCCGGTGACGAAAAGGATCTTTTGAAAGAATACGGGCTCACCGCTTGCGACATCGTGGCACTGGCGAAAAAAATCGTTTAGCAAGATCCTGATTGGACAGCCATGAGGTCAGTTCCCTCCAGAAGTCTAACTCTCTCTTCTCCCGCGAAGCTGAATCTTTTTCTCGATTGTTTGTTCAAGAGGCCTGACGGCTACCATGAATTGGAGACTCTTTTTGAAAGGATCTCTTTGGCTGATACTCTGCGCTTGACCGAGTTATGCAGCGACGAGATTGTGATCGCTTCCAAGAGTCCGGATATCCCGCTGGATAAGGAAAATCTCGCCTATCAAGCCGCCCATCTCATTAAGCAAAGTCAGGGGGTTAAAAAAGGGGTTAAGATCGAGATAGAAAAAAATATTCCTGTGGGCGCAGGCTTGGGCGGCGGTTCGAGCAATGCCGCCTCAGTTCTTTGTGGAATGAACAAACTGTTTGATCTGCGCCTGAGCAGGAAAACGCTTATCTCCTACGCGAACCGGCTGGGGAGCGATGTGGCCTTTTTTGTTTTGAACAAAAGATTTGCCGTTGGCAGGGGCCGGGGAGGGGAGCTGACTCCTGTCAGTGTGCCGGAGAAGGCAAAGATCTGGCATTGCCTCTTTTTCCCACCCATAAAAGTGCTCACCAGGGATGTTTATGGCCTTCTGGATAAGGAGGAAAAGGGGGCTAAAAAGGGCAAAATTTTAAGGTTGACAAAGAATGGGCACGATGTTAATATATTAATTCCTCTTTTGAGACGGAACGACATTTTTTCGCTTAACCAGAATATTTACAACCGTTTAAGCGAAAATGTAATGAAATCATATAGTTTGGTCTCTGAATTAAAAACCGCTCTTTTGAAATCTGGATTAAGGTCCGTTCACATGTCCGGGAGCGGCCCTACGCTTTTTTCTGTTTTTAAGACCAGAAGAGAAGCGCAAAGGGCTTTGGATAAATCGCAGCACCGGCTTTCAGATAGATGCAGCTTCTTTTTAGCGAGCACGCGATAGGAGGGTGTCCCATGGAGATCACAGAGGTCAGGGTATTTTTAAAAGACAGTCCGGATAAGAAATTGAAAGCCTACGCCACGGTGACGTTTGACAACGCCTTTGTGGTGCGTAATATTAAAGTGATCGAGGGCACCGGCGGTTTATTCATTGCCATGCCGTCCAGGAAGCTGAAGACTCAATGCCCGAAGTGTGGTTTCCGCAACGAGGTCAAGAGCAAATACTGCAATCAATGCGGATCGCAGCTACCCGCTGTTGTGAGGCCTGTGAGCGTTGAGCACGAGGGCTCTACCGACGCGCAGTCCGAACACAGGGATATCGCCCATCCCATAACCCAGGCCTTCAGGGATTATCTGCAGAAAAAGGTTTTGGAGGCTTTTGAAACGGAAAAGGCAAAAGGTCCGGCCTCTGTTTCCCGGGACAGCGAATATTGATTTTTTTAGGGGTATTGCCCGGTAGTGTAATCGGTAACACTCCAGAATTTGGATCTGGCTTTTGAGGTTCGAGTCCTCACCGGGCAGCCA
>JAGVGA010000053.1 GCA_020057345.1 Candidatus Omnitrophota bacterium
GTGTTCTACCGTCGGGTTACTGATCCTGGAATACATATGGGCCGGCTTCTTGCCGCCGAAAGCCAGCTCTAGGTCCTCGGCGTTCTCGAATTCAAAGGCGACGTTGTCATAAACCGGCATATGCAAAGAGCCATGCGGGTCTTTTTTCAAGAACTTCGTATGGAGGACTTTCGTGATGAATTTTAACTCTTTCATCGCCTGCCTCCGCCCATAAAGTAGAGAAAATCGATCTCATCGCCTTCTTTGACCTGGGTTACCGCCAGATCAGCCGTCTTGACAAAATTGCCGTTGAGCTGCACGGAGACCATGTCCGGCTGCTCGACCTTGTTTATCTTAAGCAATTCCGCGACGGAGACAAAACCCTGCTTCAATATCGCGTCTTTACCATTGACCTTGATCTTCATAAATACCTCCTCAAAAATAATAACAGGTAAGACAACCCGGCAGAAAGAAACGGCGTGATGATCCATACAAAAAAAGTCTTTTTGGTTATGTGCAAGCCCCTTGTGTGCTCGTGGCCGTTCTTAACACAACTAACGGCAAAAATAGAAGCCAGGTTAAGCTGAACAAGCGACTGAGGAATGCCCAATGAAGAAGCCAAGATAAGCAGGGTGGCTGTTACAAAGGAAACCAAGGTGCTCGAGACCAGCCCGATAGGAACAATGTCCTTCCCTGCTGTTGCAAGATTCGCTTCTCCCATCAGCCACGCCCCAAGGCCAAACAGAGGCGAAACCAAAAGTAATCCTAATGTTATACCAACGATATTGGCTCCAAACAAAGGCCCGACCGCATTCGCCACATTATTACTGCCAATGGCAAAAGCCACATAGCAGCTGACAACCAGAGAAGCCACCCTCAGCTTTTTCCGGTGGGCGAAAATCTTTTCATACAGATGCAGGTTATCGTGTTCCGGCGGATAGACATTTCTGTACAATAACAGCGTCAAAAAATAGGACAAAAGCGGCAAAATAACCCACATCGGCAATATCTTGATGAACAACGTCTTTAAAAAAATGTTCTTAAAATAAAGCCCCGCTCCGACAATGGCGCCGACAGTCACCTGGCTTGTAGACTGTGGGATCTTTAATATATTCGCCAAAAAAAGGCTCAATGCCGCGGAAGTCAACACGATGAGGACGACATCAAAGCTCAAAGACTCCCTGGGAATCAAGCTTTTGCCCAAAGTCATACTTACATGGCTACCTAATATAAACGCTCCGAGAATGACAAAAAGCCCGAAGAGCGCATAAGCCGCGTTCTTGCCTATAGACTTACTGCCCCAGGCCGCGGCAAACGAAGGGGCAATGCCGCTCGCGCCCATGTTCACTGCAAAAAAGGCTACTAAAAATATCAGATAGATGTTTTTTATCAAAACTCTACTCCCTGCTCTTCAACGGCCTTGTGTGGATGCCGCACTCGCCCCCGCACTTGCTCGTGCCGATCCAGCGGCCCGCGCGCTCGTTGTCGTCGGAGGTTATCTTTGTGCACGGCGCACACCCTAAAGACCTGTACCCTTCGGCATAAAGAGGGTTCACAGGAACGCCGTAAAGCGCCAGATATTGCCAGATCTCGCGTTCTTTCCAGATAAGGATAGGATTAAGTTTGATCAGGCCTTTGTCTCTCTCCTCAACCTCTTTGTAATCGGTGCGCGTGCGGCCTTCGGTGCAGCGCAGGCCTGTCACCCAGCACTCGACATGCATCTCTTCGATCGCCCGCTTGACAGGCTCGACCTTTAATACATCACAGCATCGGTCAGGATCAGTCTCATAAAGATCAGCCGGCAGCTCTGCGTCGCTCTTGTAGACTTTCAGCTCCGGATAGCGCTCCACCTCCTGCTTCATGAATGCGATGGTTTCAGCAGGTTTGTAGCGTGTTGTCACGATAAAACCGCGTATCTTGGAATCCACTCTCTTGGCCAGATCCCACACCGCAACAGAATCCTTACCTAAACTATTGGCCACAACCAGCGAATCGCCATAACGTCCGTAGGCCTCCCGTATCAACTGTTTTGAACGCTCGACCTTTTCCTTAAAATTCAATGTTTCGACAAGCTCTTTTAAGTCATCCTTATTGTCCAACAAACTTAAACTCATTTCCTTCCTCCTTTATTTGGGTTATGCCTCGAAATATTGTTCTATGGAAAAATACCTGTCTCCCCTGTCGGGAAAAACAGTGACAACGGTCTTCCCCTTCCCTAATTCCCTGGCGACTTTCAATGCCGCCCACGCCGCAGCGCCGGAAGAGATGCCCACCAGCAACCCCTCTTCCTTAGCCAGCCTTTTAGATGTAGCAAAAGCTTCTTCATCGCTCACCCGGACGATCCCATCGATGATGTCCTTGTTCAAGATTTTCGGTACAAAACCCGCGCCGATCCCCTGGATCTTATGTGCGCCTGGCTTGCCGCCGGATAAAACCGCGGAAGTTTGCGGCTCAACCGCTATGATCTTGATGGCCTGATTGCTTCTTTTGAGGACTTCGCCCACACCCGTGATCGTACCGCCGGTGCCAACGCCAGCCACAAAAGCATCAATCTGGCCTTTAAGGCTTCCGAGAATCTCCTGGGCCGTCGTCCTGCGGTGGGTGTCGGGGTTTGCGCTATTCTCAAACTGGTGTAAAATGACGCTGTTCTGCGTTTTTTTCGCAAGCGCCTCCGCTTTTTTGATGGAACCCATCATGCCTTCCTTGCCCGGTGTTAAAACCACTTCGGCGCCGTAGGCCTTCAGGATATAGATCCTTTCTAAGCTCATCGTCTCCGGCATCACTAAAATACACCTGTATCCCTTAAACGCACAGACCAAAGCCAGGCCTATGCCCGTATTGCCGCTCGTCGGCTCGATGATCACGGAACCCTCTTTAAGCAGCCCATTTTTTTCCGCGTCCTCGATCATGGAAAGACATATCCTGTCTTTAACACTTCCTCCCGGATTAAAAAATTCAAGCTTGGCATATACGGCAGCCATGGCGGTATCCGTTATCTTGTTTAACTTCAGCATCGGCGTGACGCCGATAAGTTCCAAGATACTCTGCGCGACTTCACTCTTGGGCGCGTATGTTGTCAGGGTCACTTTTGCCTCCTTTGGGATATTAAATAGAATATTCGGATGCCCGCTGCGCAACGCCAGCCTGAAGAACTAGATCTTGAAAGGTAATACTATCCACGATATCCGATGTCGCCTTATAAACATTCTGCCATATCTTTCGGAATGCGCATTTATAGATATCCCTACAGGAGGAGTATCTCTCCTTCACACACGCGATCGGCTCTATGGAACCCTCGACAAATCGCAGGACATCTCCTACCGTTATCTTGTCCGGCGCTTTTGACAATAAAAACCCACCCACCTTACCGCGCCTGCTCTCGATGAACCCCCCTCTTTTTAACTCTAAAAGCACCTGCTCTAAGAATTTGGCAGGCGCGTCTATGCGCTTAGCAATATCATGGATCGTCACCAGCTCTTTTCCGTAATGCAGCGCCAGGTCCAAAACTGCTTTTAATGCATAATCTCCCCGAAAGGTTATCTTCATCCTGGCTCCCCTATACTATACAATCTCTATTAACATACTAGAGTTTACATAATAAAAAAAAATTGTCAAGTTTTTTTTTAAAAACTATGTTAGGGCAGGGGTTCCTTGTAGAAATCCAGCATCTTGGCCAGAAGGCATTCTTCAAGATAGTCCAGGCTGATGGGCTTGGTGATATAATCGAAGGCGCCTTGCGCGATGCACTCTTCGGCGACCGCGGTCTCAGAAACAGCCGTGATCATGATCACGCCCACTTCTTTATTGACCGCCTTGATATTTTTGAGTACATCCACGCCGTAGCTTTTAGGCATGCGGATATCCAAGAGTACGATATGCGGGGACTGCTCTTTGACGATTCTGACCGCGTCTTCGTTGTTATCAGCGTCAAAAACCTCATAACCTTTTTTGATCAGAAATTTTTTCAGCATTTCTCGGATCGCTTTTTCATCATCAACGACAAGGATCTTCTTCATCGATTCTCCTTTAAGCCTGCTTTTCCTGCGGGAATCTTATGGAAAAAGACGTGCCCTCACCCGGCTTGCTGCGAACTTGGATATTGGCTTTGTGACTCTCCAGGATACCAAAAACAACGGATAACCCCAATCCCGTGCCCGTCTTCTTGGTGGTAAAAAACGGGTCAAAGATCTTCTTTACCGTCGACTCATCCATCCCTGGGCCTGTATCGGCGATCTCGACACCTACCACGTGATCGCCCATCTTGAACTGAGTGAAGTCCAGTCGATTTTCACTGATTATCTCAGAAAATGTGCGGATAGTCAAGGAGCCACCTTTTTCCTCCATCGCCTGAACTGCGTTGAGCATGATATTCAAAAAGACCTCGTGCAGTTGGTTCTTATCGCCAAAAACGGGCAGGACCTTAGTCCAGAAGTTTTTTACGATATCCACGTTCCCGATAACCTTGACCTGGTATTTTAAAAGTTCGATGCTGTCATCCAGGGCTTTATTGATATCCAAAGGGCTGAATTTGATCTCTTTTTTGCGCGAAAACTCCAAAAGCCGCCTGATGATTTCTTCGATGCGGCGCGCCTGATGGCGGATGTTTTCTACGGACTCCTTTGCCCCTTTAGGCAGCCCCTCTTCCATCGCCAGCATTTCCATCTCGCCGGAAATGACGAACAGCGGATTATTGATCTCATGCGCCACGCCGGCAGAGATCTGCCCCAAAGAAACCATTTTCTCCGCCTGCAACAGCTGGTCTTTGGTCAGCTGAAGTCTCGAAAGGGTGTCCTCGAGCGACTTTTTGGATTCATCCGTATCTTCCAGGACGCTCAACATCACCTCTTTGCTTTCAGTAAGATCCTTGACGATTATCTCAAGCTCCTGCTTATGTCTGGTTGCTTCATCGCTCGATCTCTTAAGGTCATCGAGCAATTTATTGATCTCTGAAAGGTCTTTAGCCACACACACACAAGCCCCGAGAGATTTTTGTTCTCGTCTTTGAGCGAACGCGTGCCGAGATAAACCTCCAGCTCCTCCCCTGACTTTTTTAACAGGTTCACGCGTTTATCTTTCAGCTCGCCTTCGTCGATCAGGCCTTTTAAACCCCAGCCGATGACGTAGCGGTCCTTTTTGGAAAAAATCCCTGCCGCCTCCGCGCCTTTAAGCTCCTGCGGAGAATAA
>JAGVGA010000056.1 GCA_020057345.1 Candidatus Omnitrophota bacterium
ATAATAGAGAAGAATTTTCAAGATCTTATCAGACCAGAAAAGGGCGACAAGAGCGCCTAAAGCAAGGTACGGACCAAACGCGATGACGCTCTCTTTAGTCCTGATCTTGATCACGACGCCGACAACCGCGCCGGCCAAAGACGCCAATGGCAGGCTCAAAAGCGCGATTTTCCAACCCAGGAAGGCGCCGATCATGGCCAGAAGCTTCACGTCGCCTCCGCCCATGGACTCTTTTTTAAAAATAAAATCCCCAATACACCCGAGGATCCACAGGATCCCGCCGCCGACCAGGATCCCGAAAAGAGCTTCGCGCAAACCCAATAGATGCGTTTGGACCTGATGGAGCGCGGGAAAAATAACGCTTAAAACCAGGCCGAGTGCGATCCCGCCGACGCTGATCTCATCCGGGATTATCTGAAAATCAAAATCGACGAAAGTCGAAACGACGAGGCCGCTCGCCAAGATCGCATAAGCGACCCCCTGAGGGGTGAGACCGAACCGGCTGTACAGCGCCACAAAAATCCATCCCGTCAAAAACTCGACAAGAAAATAGCGGAAAGAAATCGGCTTTCCGCAATCGCGGCACTTGCCGCGCAGCAAAAGATAGCTTAAAAGAGGGATATTGTCCTGCCAGCGGATAGGCTTCTGGCAATGAGGGCAATGCGAAGACGGCCGGACCACCGACTCCTCGCGGCCCATGCGGTAGATGCAGACATTTAAGAAACTTCCTGTCACCAGGCCGAAAAGAAAAACAAAAACAGCGATCGTCATTTCAAGCACGCATCCGCTCCATAAGCGCCTTGCGCATTACATCCACCGGCGCTTTTTTATTAGTCCATTTTTCAAAAGCCAAACACCCCTGGTACAAAAGCATGCCAAGGCCGTTGGCGCATTGACACCCGCTCTCCTTGGCGGCTTTTAATAGTTTAGTCTCCGCCGGATTATAAATCAAGTCATAAACAAAAAGGCCTTGATGCAGTCCCTCCTTTGGAACGAGCAGAGGGTCCGCCTCTTTCATGCCTATGGGCGTGGCATTGACCAGAATGTCCGATTCTTTGATCTTCAGATCTTCTATCTGCCCGACCCCCTGGACAGCGACGTTCGGAAAAAATTCCCTGACGATCGCGACTAAAGAAGCGACCTTCTTTTGGTCGATGTCAAAGAGATAAAGCCTCTTGGGCTTCTGACCCGCAAGCGCGGTGGCGACCGCCTTGGCCCCGCCTCCCGCGCCGATGAGCGAAACATTTTTTAAAGCGGCGGTGACTCTCCGCTCTTTGAGATCGCGGCTAAAACCTTCCCCGTCGGTATTATCGCCGCTCAAAGAGCCGTCGCGCTCCACGCACACGGTGTTGACCGCGCGATTCATCTTGACGGATTCGCTGATCTTGCCGGTCAGATACGCGATCGCCCCTTCCTTATGAGGCACGGTCACGTTGAAACCGCCGAGCTTCTTCTGGGCGACGGTCTTTTCGAAAAAATCGCCGAGTGCTTCAGGAGCAACTTCGAAAAGCTGGTAATCCGCCTCCATCTTATAATGCGCAAAAGCCGCATTATGCATAAAAGGCGAAAAACTGTGTTTAACAGGATATCCTATTAAACCATACAGCTTTTTTTCTTCGGAACTTTTCATCGACTATAAACGGAGTCCGTGAGAATCTTTCTTGGTGGTGGCGAGCTTATTGATGGCGTTCAAGAACGCCTTGGCTGACGCTTCGATGATATCCGTCGAAGAACCGCGGCCGATCGCGACCTTTTTGCCGGATTCGACCTTGATCGAAACCTCGCCTAAGGCATCTTTACCTGACGTGACCGCCTCAATCCTGTAATCGAGGAGCTTTGTGCAGATCTTGGTAATCTTTTCGATCGCTTTATAACAGGCATCCACCGGGCCGTCCCCTGTGGAAGAGACAACGCTGACCTTGCCTTTGAATCTCAGCTTGATTGTCGCCTGCGGCGTGACGTCCGTGCCGCTGGAATAAACGACGCTTTCAAGCTGCCAGATCTCAGTCGGCTTATTGATCTGATCTTCGACAATAGCGGCCAGATCCTCTTCGTAGATCGTCTTTTTCTTGTCCGCGAGCTCCTTGAACTTCTCAAAAGCCTGACTGATTTCGTTCTCGGTAAGCTTAATGCCCATTTCCTGAAGACGTTTTTCCAAAGCATGCTTGCCGGAATGCTTGCCCAGGACAAGCCCTGTGCCGGTGAAGCCAACGTCTTCAGGCACTATGATCTCATACGTCTGTCTTTTTTTAATAACCCCGTCCTGATGGATACCTGACTCGTGCCTAAAGGCATTCAATCCGACGATAGCTTTATTGGGCGCCACCACAAAACCGGTGAGTTTGCTGACTAACCGCGAGGCTTTATGGATCTCCCGGGTGTTGATCGTTGTCCGCACATCCGCAAAAATATCCCGGCGGGTCTTGATATTCATGACGATCTCTTCTAAGGACGCATTGCCTGCGCGTTCACCGATGCCATTGATCGTGCACTCTGCCTGACGCGCGCCATTTTTCACCGCTGCCAGGGAATTAGCCACAGCCAAGCCCAGATCATTGTGGCAGTGGGCCGAAATGACCGCCTGATCGATATTCGGGACATTTTCTTTGATCGATCGAATCAGCGCGCCGTACTCCTCAGGAAACGCGTATCCTACCGTATCAGGGATATTGACCGTGGTCGCGCCCGCTGCGATCACCGCCTCGACCACTTTAAAAAGAAATCCCAATTCGGTCCGAGAAGCGTCTTCCGGAGAAAATTCGATATCTTTTGTGTATTTTTTGGCATAGCGCACAGATTCAGCAGCGAGCCTCAGGATCTCATCCTCGGCTTTCTTGAGCTTATACTGCATATGAATCTTGGACGTGGCCAGAAACACATGGATGCGGCAACCGCCGCGAGCCATCTTCGTCGATTGATATGCCGCGTCGATGTCGCGAGACACGGCCCGGGCCAGACCGCAGACCACTGCGCCCTTAACTTCAGACGCGATGAGCTTGACAGCGTTGAAATCCCCTCTTGAAGAGATAGGAAAGCCCGCCTCGATCACGTCCACGCCGAGCGTCACCAGCTGGCGCGCGATCTCCAGCTTCTCGCGCTCGTTGAGCGTGGCGCCGGGCGCCTGCTCTCCGTCCCTGAGTGTCGTATCAAATATGATTAACTTATCCATTTTATGCTTTCTTCATCCATGGCATCATATCTCGGAGCTGTTTGCCCACCGTCTCGATAAGATGCTCGTCACCCTCTTTGAGCAATCTGTCAAAATTCGGCCGGCCCGCCACATTTTCTGCGATCCACTCCTTGGCGAATTTCCCTTTAACGATCTCTTTCAAAATCTTCTTCATCTCTTTGCGCGTCTTGGCACTGATGATACGCGGTCCGCGCGACAAATCGCCGTAGCAGGCGGTGTTTGAAACGCCGCGTCTCATCCCGGAAATGCCGCGCTCCTGAATAAGGTCTGTGATGAGTTTCAATTCATGCAACACTTCAAAATAAGCGATCTCCGGCTGATAACCCGCTTCCACCAGAGTATCGAATCCCGCCTTGATGAGTTCCGACACTCCGCCGCAGAGGACCGCCTGTTCGCCGAAAAGGTCTGTCTCGGTCTCCTCGGAAAAAGTGGTCTCGATGACGCCCGCGGTCGTGCCTTTGATGCCCTTAGCGTAGGCTAAAGCGATATTTTTGGCATTGCCCGAGGCATCCTGAAAAATAGCCAACAGACACGGAACGCCTTTTCCTTCTTCATACATCCGACGGACCAATGCGCCCGGGCCTTTGGGCGCGATCATGATAACGTCGATATTCTTCGGCGGTTTGATCTGCTTAAAACGGATATTGAACCCATGAGAAAAAACAAGGACCTTGCCCTGCCTGCCGGCAGGCAGGCCTTTTTTGAGATTAGGCTTGATGGCCTCGGTATAGACCTTGGCCTGCACGTGATCCTGCGTCAGGATCTGGATCACATCCGCAGCTTGAGCCGCTTCTGCCGCGGTCATTGGATCAAAGCCGTCTTTCTTGGCCAGTTCATAATTCGGCGTGCCCTGAATCTCGGAAACAATAACGTCAAGGCCGCTGTCACGCAGACACAAGGACTGGCCGCGTCCCTGGATGCCGTAACCGATGATGGCGATCTTCTTGCCTTGCAGATATTTCAGATCCGCGTCCTGATCATAATAGATCTTCATTCCATCCTCCCCCTTATTTTGCGATCGCGATTCTTCCGGTCCTCACCAGTTCCTGGACCTTGTAACATTCTAGTTCTCCTAAAAAGTCTTTGATATGCTCCTGATCGGCAACGAGCTCGGCGATCACGTATCCTTCCCTCTTCTCGAGTAAGTCTGCGCCCGCGCGATCCAAGACCTTCCTGAGCTTCGGAAAACCTTTCTTATCGACGGTGATTTTTAAGAAAACGAGCTCGCGCTCGATATATTCCCTCTTTGTAAAATCGGTCACAGTGATGACATCGATGAGCTTGTTCAGCTGTTTCTTGATCTGCTCTAATATCTTCTCATCCCCGGCATTAACAACGACTGTCATGCGCGAGACTGTCGGATCCTGTGTCTCAGACACAGCCAGGGAATCGATATTGTAGCCTCGGGCGGAAAATAAGCCCGCCACGCGCGCCAGGACACCGAACCTGTTTTCAACCAAAATAGAAAGCGTATGTTTCATAGTCTTATGCCATCCCGCCGAGCATGCGGTTGAGCGCCTCGCCCGCAGGCACCATGGGGAACACATTCTCCTCGGGCTCAATGATAAAATCCATCACAACCACATTGTCCGTGGCAAACGCCTTTTTTAAAGCAGGCTCCACGTCCTCTTTTTTGGCGATGCGCATGCCGACAGCGCCGTACGCCTCGGCCAATTTCACAAAATCAGGATTCTTAAGCGTCGTTGAAGAGTATCTCCTCTTATAAAAAAGCTCCTGCCACTGCCGCACCATACCTAAATATCCATTATTCAATATAACGATCTTCACCGGCAGCTTGTTGTTCACCGCAGTCGCCATCTCCTGGATGTTCATCTGGATTGAGCCGTCGCCCGCGATATCGATGACGAGCTTGCCCGGACACCCCATCTGCGCGCCGATCGCCGCGGGAAAACCAAAACCCATAGTGCCCAGACCGCCGCTGGAGATCCAATGGCGGGGCTTGATATGCTTATACCACAGGCACGACCACATCTGGTTCTGGCCCACTTCGGTCGTGATGATCGCATCGCCGCGGGTCAACTCATTGATCTTCTCGATGATGTACTGAGGCCTCAGCTTATCATCCTTCTGGTAAACCAGAGGATACTGTTTTTTCCACTGTTCAATCGTCTGCAACCATCTGGTCGTATCCGGAGCTTTCTTCATATATTCAAGAATGTCCTTCAATGTCTTCTTGGCATCACCCACGATCGGCACATCCACACGGATGTTCTTGGAGATCGATGTGGGATCAATATCGATATGGATAATCTTGGCGTGCGGAGCAAACGCATCGATGCGGCCGGTCACGCGATCGTCAAAACGCGCGCCCACGGCGAGGATAAGGTCCGACTCCATGATCGCATGATTCGCATACGCGGTCCCGTGCATACCCAACATGCCGAGCGACAAGGCATGCGTCGCCGGAAAAGCGCCCAACCCCATGAACGTCATGGTCACCGGAATCTTCGCCTTTTCGGCCAATGACAGGACTTCCTGCGCAGCGCCGGCCGTGATGACACCTCCGCCGATATAAAGCACCGGTTTCTCGGCCTTCTCTAACATCTTAGCGGCTTTTTTGATCTGGCCCAGATGACCTTCAACCGTCGGCTGATAAGAACGTATGCTCACTTTTTGGGGCCAGATGAATTCTGTTTTCGCAGTCTGCACATCCACCGGAAGATCGATCACCACAGGGCCCGGCCTGCCGGTCGAGGCGATGTAAAAAGCCTCGCGTATGATCATGGCCAGATCCTTGATGTCTTTGACCAAATAATTATGCTTGGTGATCGACCGCGTAATGCCTGTCACGTCGGATTCCTGGAACGCGTCATTACCTATCAGAAAAGTCTTCACCTGGCCCGTGATCGCGACCATCGGAATAGAATCCATGTAAGCATTGGCGATACCTGTCACGAGATTGGTCGCGCCCGGACCCGACGTGGAAAGACACACGCCCACCTTGCCGGTGGCGCGCGCATAACCGTCTGCCGCATGGGCTGCGCCCTGCTCGTGCCGCGTCAGAGTTAATTTTAGCTTCGAATCATAAAGCACGTCAAAGATGGGCAGGACCACCCCTCCGGGATAGCCGAACATCACATCCACGCCCTCCTTGAGTAATGACTCAATCAGTATTTGTGCGCCTGTCATGATAGCCATATTCCCTCGTTTAACTCGGGAGTGTAGAAGTGTAAAGTTTCACTTACACACTTTACACTTCACACTTTTAAAACCGCCCCTTGATCGGCGGAAGAAACCATCTTCGCGTAGCGGGCAAGATATCCGCTCGTCACGTTCGGCCTGGGCGTCTTGACCTTCTTCAACCTCTCTTGCAACTCTTTCTGTGAAAGCTTCACGTCCAGCCGGCGACGAGGAAGATCGATCAAAATTATATCATTGTCTTTAAGCGCTGCAATAGGGCCTTTTTCAAATGCCTCAGGCGCGATATGACCGATGCAGCAGCCGCGCGTTCCTCCGGAAAATCTTCCGTCGGTGAT
>JAGVGA010000073.1 GCA_020057345.1 Candidatus Omnitrophota bacterium
CGGCAAGCCTCCGAAAACAGCTGATCTCATTGACAGGTAAAAGATACAAACGGCCGCAACAGAAAAAAACAGGATGGGTTTGACCGCTTTTTTGAACACGTAATGATAGAGCAATAAGACCAGGGGAAATACGATCGCGCTTTCCTTAGATAAGAGAGCGGCAAAAAAATAAAATAGAGTAGCGACGCAAGAAAAGGTATTTAAGCCAACATAAGCCTTCAGGTAAGAAAGAAACGCCAGGAGAAGAAAAAGCGCCGATAAAGGCTCGGCTGTTCCGGACATGTTCGCGATGACTTCAGCATGGGCCGGATGAACGACATAGACTAAAACAGTGAGCCACGCAAGGGTCCGATCAAGAAAAATCTTCTCCAAGAGCCGAAAAAGACACAAAGCCACCGCTATGTGAAGAAAAACATTTACCAGATGATAGCCCAAAGGGTTGAGCCCCCAGAGGGCATAACCTAATGTGTAGACGACCATCTGCAGGGGACGATAAAAATCTCCCTGGGGAGTCACTCCCACATAACCCTCTCCTATCCTCTCAGAGAAATGCTGCGGAAGAAAAGAGAGGCTTCTGATGTGCGCATTACTCTTGATGTAAAGATCGTCGTCCCAGATGAACCTGCCGTTTAAGACATTGGCATAAACGACGAATCCAAGCACTATGATCAAAGCCAATTGCAGCAACGAAACCGTCTTCTCTTGCCGTGTAACGATTCTCATATTTGTTTTTTCGCCCATACAAAAATTCGTACTTTGGTATTTTTCATCTAATAATACCAAAGTACGAATTGGTTGCAATAAATGTGCGACGCCTTGCCTCCCTGCTCGGCTTATCGCCTCGCTACGGTCGTCCAGGCATCCGCCAAATTTTCCTTTGTCAGAAAAATTTGGCGGAGAGGTCGGGATTTGAACCCGAGGACCCGGTTTCCCAAGTCAACTGCTTAGCAGGCAGCTCCATTCAACCACTCTGGCACCTCTCCGAAGAATCGTGCAGTAGATTCATATATCGTATATCGTTAATCGTTAATCGTTAATCGTTAATCGAGAACAGGTCTTGCCAATAAACGATGCGCGATAAACGGATCACTCTAAATTTATTACTACAAGCTCGCCTGAGGCCCGCAAAGGGCAGGAAATCAGGCCGCTTTTTTCTTGATTGCGCTCATCAACGTATCAAACGACTGCTGAAATGCCCGCACGCCCTCGACCTGCGCTTCCTGACAGATCATCTCAACGCTGATACCGATATCTTCCACTTGTGTCAGATAGGCGCAGGCGCCTGGCAGATCGCTCTCCAATGTCAAAGCGATGCGGCCATGGTCCTGAAAAGCGAGGACCGTCTGATGGGGCATGGTATTCACAGTCATGGGCCCGATCAGATTATCCACATAGATCAAATCGCTGTAGGCAGGGTTTTTTGTGCTGGTCGAAGCCCACAAAGGCCGCTGGAGGACCGCGCCCTTGGCTTTTAAACCCCAAAAATTCCTTTCGCCGAAGACCTCTTTGAATTTCTGATAAATAGATTTGACGTTCGCGATGGCGATCTTCCCTTTTAAAAAATTGATCCTGGTCTTGGCATCTATATCATGCGTCCTGCTCGCAAACACTTCAAGTAAATTATCCACCTTCGTGTCGATGCGGCTGATAAAAACACTCGCCACAGACGCAACCGATCGGACATCCAAGCCATCCTTCAACCGGTCCCTCAAACCGTCCAGATAAGCCCCAGCGACAAGCTCATATTGAGGCACGGAAAAAAGCAAAGTTACATTAACATTGATGCCTTCGCTGATGAGCGTGCGGATCGCCTCCGGACTCTCCTTGGTCCCCGGGACCTTGATCATGATATTCGGACGGCCGACTTTTTTATAAATATGGCGCGCATACTCGATGGTCTTGGCCGTATCAAACGCGTACTCCGGCAGAACCTCGATGCTGACATAGCCGTCCGCGCCGCGGGTCTCTCCGTAAACCTTCTTGAGCATATCCGCCGCATCGCGCACATCATCGGCGGTCAATTCGTCATAGATCTGCTCTATGGTCCTTCCCTCTTTCTTCAATCGCCTGATCTTTTCGTCGTAAACAGCGGACGAATTGACAGCTTTTTCAAAAATCGTCGGATTGGACGTAACGCCCACGATACCGGAGTCGAATAAACTTTTCAATTCACCGTTCTCGATCAGGCGGCGGTCGATATTGTCATACCACGGGCTCTGGCCAAGCTGATAGAGTTTTTTGAGTCTGTTGATCCCGGCTTCCGGCATCGCCTTCCTCCTTAAAAATGAAGCCCTATTCTACTCCAGCAAACAAAGATTTTGAAGGTATTTTTATAGAAACTCCTTAAAAACGGATTCAAGGGCTGCTGGATTAACCCCCTGATCGATCAGCGCCTTATCTTTCATGAGGCCGCACGTCTCTTCATAAGACGGCCGGCTGTTCTGATAAACGACACCTGCGGGGATCTTATCGCCCCATTCCAGAGATTTTTCAAAAGCCTTTATTCGATCCCCGGGATTATAATCCTGGGGCAATTTATAGATTCTTTGTTTGTACCATGAAAAATTATTCTTCTTATTAAAAGTCGGGCACGGCTGGAGCACGTCAATCAAAGAAAATCCTTTGTGGCGGATACCCTCCTGGATCATCTGTGAAAGGTGTTCTTTATCTCCCGAAAAGGTGCGGGCCACAAAACCCGCATCCAGGGCGATCGCCAGCGCCAAAGGATGGAGTGGCTCATTGATAACGCCGTGAGGCTGCACTTTGGTCACAAAACCCGGATCGCTCGTGGGCGACGCCTGTCCCTTGGTCAATCCATACACCTGATTGTCATGGACGATAACCGTTATGTCAATATTGCGCCGGATCGCATGGATAAAATGATTCCCGCCCTCGCCGTAGATATCGCCATCTCCTGAGGTGACGATCACTGTCAGATCCTTGTTGGCCATCTTGATGCCTGTGGCCGCAGGCAGGGCGCGGCCATGGAGGCCGTTAAAATAATTACAAAAAAGATACTGCGGCAATTTCGCCGCCTGGCCGATACCGGAGACCAAGACAGCCCTGTGCATGTCGAGGTCCAGCCTGACAAAGGCGTCTTTGACCGCGTCCAGGATGCCAAAATTACCGCACCCGGGGCACCACGCAGTCTCGAATTTTCCAAGAGCGTTCAAATCAAGAGGGCTCATTTGCGTTTTTTCTTTCTTATGCTTTCGTAGGCGCTGACAATCTCTTGCGCCTCAAAAGGCAGGCCGTTGAATTTATTGATCCGGTTCTCTATTTTCCTGCCTGAGGCCGCAACGATCAGCTGCGCGAACTGTCCGGTAAAATTATTCTCAACGACAGCGACGAATCCGGCCCTATCCAGAAAACTCAGATGCTTTTTGTTCAGCGGCCAGACATCCGTAAAATGGAACATCGCGACTTTTTCTTTATTTTCGTTCAACAGATCCACCGCCTCTTTCATGGCGCCATAGGTAGAACCCCAGCCGATCAGGATATTTTTCGCATCCCTCGGCCCGTAACGCTTGGCAGGCGCAACCTCTTTTAAGATCCGGAGATTTTTGCGGTTCCTCTTTTTGACCATCTCCGGCCTCACACGATCCACGTCCTCGGTGATACGGCCGTATTCGTCGTGCTCGTCCGAGTCCGCCAGGACAAAACAATGCGGGTTGCCCGGCAAGGCCCTGGGCGAGACGCCGGATTTTGTCAGAAGGTAACTCTTGTAATCTTTGATGTTCCGCAACTTCTCATCGCTTAAAAGATTTTTTTCGATCCCGACTGACTTAAAATCAAATCCGTCCACTGTCGAGCTCGAGTCGGCCATGAACTGGTCCGTCAAAATGATGACAGGAACACGGTACTTGTCGGCGATATTAAAAGCCCTGGCTATCGCATAAAAGGTTTCTTCGATGGTCCCCGGCGCCAAGACTACGCGCGGAAATTCGCCGTGGCCCGCATGGATGGCAAACTCCAGATCTTCCTGGGCGGTCCTCGTCGGCAAGCCTGTGGCAGGCGCCGGCCTCTGCGCTAAGACGATCACTATCGGCGTCTCAATCATTCCCGCAAGGCTCAATCCCTCGACCATCAAGGCAAAACCGCCGCCGCTGGAAGCGGTCATGCTGCGCACGCCGGCAAAAGAAGCGCCTAAGGCGATGTTGATAGAAGCGATCTCATCCTCGGATTGTTCCACAACCATGTGAAAATCATCTTCTTTGGAGGCCAGGTACGTCATGATGCCTGTGGACGGGCTCATAGGATAAGCGGAGATAAACTGGCAACCTGCGGCCAAGGCGCCCAAAGCCACTGCCTCGCTGCCGCTGACAAACATCTTTGGATTGCCTTGAGTATTTTTTAAGCTGGGGAAGCGGCCCTTGAGGGCCTTCTGACAAATAAAATCATAGCCCGCCTGGGCGATCTTCACGTTGGCATCGGCGATCTGCCGGTCCTTGTCGCCGAAGCTTTCCCGGATCAGGCCAAATAAAACATCAAGATCATATTCAAGCAGCCCGAGCACCGCGCCGACGGCTACGGTGTTGCCCATGATCCTGTTGCCGCCGTTCTCTGAGGTGATCTTGGCTAATGGGACTTGAAGGCCGACGCCTCGCTTGACTTCCAGGGGGAGTGCGCTTGGATCAAAAATAACAACAGAGCCGGATTTGAGTTCTTTATAGTGGCAGGCGCTTTCTTTATCTAACGCGACGAGGATATCCGTGGAAGTTGACGGAGAGAAAACGCGTTCGCTGGAAACACGGATCGCAAACCAGTTGTGGCCGCCACGGATGCGCGACTGGATCACCTGGTTTGAAAAAACATTCAGGCCGCGACGGGCAAAAGACTTAGACAGAAGCTGGCCGATCGTCTGCAAGCCCTGCCCCGCTTCGCCGGCAATCTTGATCGTAAAATCGATCTTACCCAAAAAACTTTTCCCCTTGAGCCCAGTTCTCCCCGTCGACCTCATCGATCACGAGATAAGTCGCCTCTTTGGGCTTGTTGGCAACGCGCAGGAGCGTATCTGAAAATTCTTTGGCGATCTGCTTCTTCTGTTCCCGGGTAAGTTTTCCGACAACCCTCAGGTTCACGTAAGGCATGGCCCCTCCCTCTCTACACTGATTTTTGAAGGACGTAAACGACGTTCAAAGCAAGCAGATTCGGCCAGAGAGCGGCTGGGCCGTTCTTGCCGAGATAATAAACATCGAGGATCCTGATATCCTTGTCCGCGCAGTAATCCTTGAAATCGCTGATGCTTAAAAAATGAAGGTTGGGCGTATCGTACCAGCGATAAGGCGGGGAACGCGTCATCGGCGCCTTACCTTTTAAAAAAAGGCGCAGCCGCGCGGAGATGTAGGCAAAATTCGGAAAGCCGACGATGACTTTTTTTCCGACGCGCAAAGCCTCGCGGATGACAAAATCGACTTTCTTGACCTCCTGCATACTCTGGTTTAAGATAACATAATCAAAGGATTTATCAGGATACTCAATAAGCCCGCTGTCAATATCGCTGTGAAAAACGCTTAAGCCCTTTTCCACACACTTGTAGATCGCCTCTTCGCTCAGCTCGATGCCCTGGACTTTGGCATTTTTCTCTTTGGCCAGAAAATAGATGAGCTCGCCGCTGCCGCAGCCTAAATCCAGAACGCGGGCGCCGGGTTCGACAATCTCATAAATGACCCTGTGATCGGGACGGACAGAATCAGGCACCATAGGTCCTCACATCGTAACCGCGGAACGTCTTGTCTAAAAAATGTTTGATAAGATGGGTCTCCTCATCCACCTCAAGCAAAAATGCGTCGTGGCCGTACGTGGATTTAATCTCGCAGTATGTCGCATCCACATGCCTCGTCTTTAGCCGGCGCACGATCTCCTGAGATTGATACGCCGGATAAAGCCAGTCCGATTGGAACGCGATCACCAGAAATCTCGTGTCGATCTGTTTTCCCGCCGGGATCAGTTTGTCTCCGGAGAGATCAAAATAATCCATAGCCTTCGTGATGTAAAGGTACGAGTTCGCATCGAAGCGCTTGACGAAATTATCTCCGCGGTAGTGAAGATACCCCTCCACTTCAAAATCGGTCTTGAACTTAAAGCTGTAATTCTTGTCTTTGAGGCGCCTGGAGAATTTTTCCTCCATGGACTGGTCGCTCATGTAGGTAATATGGCCGATCATGCGCGCGACGGCCAGGCCCTTTTCCGGCTGGCTCTTGCCGTAATAATCGCCTTCACGCCAGTCGAGGTCGGCCATGACCGCCTGGCGGCCGACCTCGTCAAAAGCGATCTGCTGCGGAGAATGCTTCAAAGCCGTTGCGATGGGCATGGCGCACCGCACCCGTGGGGCATACGAGGCGACCCATTGCAGAACCTGCATCCCGCCAACGGAACCGCCGACCACGCACAACAACTTATCAATGCCTAAATGGTCGATGAGATATTTCTGCGCATCGACCATGTCACTGACGGTAATAATAGGAAAATCGAGCGCATACGGTTTATTGGTCTTTGGATTGATCGATGCAGGGCCTGTGCTGCCCTTGCAGCCGCCGATAACATTAGAACAGATCACGAAATACTTGGTCGTATCAAAAGCCTTGCCCGGCCCTATCATCGAATCCCACCATCCGGCGTCTTCCTCGCCGGCGTGGAACCCGGCGGCATGGGCATTGCCCGATAAAGCATGACAGACCAGGATCGCGTTAGACTTATCGCGGTTTAATTCGCCGTACGTTTCATAGCCAAGCGTAATAGGCCCGAGACGCTGGCCGCCATCCAAAAGCAGCTCTTTCGGCGGCTCGGCAAAAGTAAAATACTTTGTCTCTACGATCCCAACGCTATTATTATTTTTCTCTACTGCTTCCTTCTTCATTTTTCCTTCTTTATTTATTCCTGAAACAACCACGTAGAAAGATAGCGTTCTCCGGAATCGGGAAAAACGACCACTATCGTCTTACCTTCCGACTCTTTGCGTTTGGCGACCTCCAACGCCGCCCACATCGCTGCGCCGCTTGAAATGCCGACAAGGATGCCTTCTTCTTTAGCTAAGAGCCTGGCGACTTTGCCTGCGTCTTCATTGGAAACGACCATAATCTCATCCATGACGGCCTTGTTCAAGACCTGGGGTACAAACCCGGCGCCGATCCCCTGGATCTTATGGGGCCCCGGCTTGCCGCCGGACAAAACAGGCGAATCTTTCGGCTCCAGTCCTATTATTTTAACGGACGGCTTTCTCTTCTTCAAAACCTCTCCGACGCCCGTAATGGTGCCTCCTGTCCCGATACCTGAAATAAAAATATCCACTTTCCCGTCGGTGTCGTTCCAGACTTCTTCAGCCGTGGTCTTGCGATGAATCTCCGGGTTGGCCGGGTTATTGAATTGCTGCGGCATAAAAGCGTGGTCCAGGGTCTTCATGAGCTCTTCGGCTTTTTCCACAGCGCCCTTCATGCCTTTTGTGCCATCCGTCAGAATAAGTTCAGCGCCGAGAATTTTTAACAGCTGCCGGCGCTCAAGGCTCATCGTGTCCGGCATAGTCAGGATCAACCTGTATCCTTTTGCCGCGCAGACAAACGCGAGCGCGATGCCGGTATTTCCACTAGTGGGCTCTACGATAATGCTGTCTTTTTTCAAAAGGCCTTCTTTTTCAGCAGCCTCGATCATGGCTACGCCGATCCTGTCTTTGACGCTTGAAAGCGGGTTAAAAAATTCAAGCTTCGCCAGAATCGTCGCTTTTGACCCCGCGTTTAGCCTATTTATCCTTACCAGAGGCGTACGGCCTATGGTCTTGGTTATGTCTTCAAATATTTTAGACATGAATACCTCCTGGGTTCAACGTGCCTTGCTCAATGCCTGGTCGATATCAGCGATAATATCGTCGATATGCTCAATACCAATAGACAACCTTACGAAATCAGGCGTAACGCCTGTGGCCAACTGCTCTTCGCTTGAAAGCTGCTGATGCGTTGTCGTGGCCGGATGGATAGCCAGTGATTTTGCATCCCCGACATTGGCAAGATGTGATATCAATTCAAGGGAATCTATGAATTTCTTTCCGGCCTCAAGGCCTCCTTTGATGCCAAACCCTAAAATAGCGCCGGCGCCCTTGGGAAGATATTTCTTAGTCCTCTCTTTTTCAGGGCTTGAATCCAGGCCAGGATAGTTCACCCATGAAATCTTCGGGTGTTTTTCAAGATATTTAGCAACAGCCAGGGCATTCTCCGAATGCCTCGGCATCCTTAAGTGCAGCGTCTCTAAACCCTGCAAAAAGAGAAACGAGTTAAAAGGAGACAAGGTCGGGCCGAGGTCCCTTAAAAGCGTGACCCTCGCCTTGATGATATAGGCGATATTGCCCAAAGGCTTGAGCGCTTCGATAAAATTCAAACCGTGGTAGCTCGGATCCGGCTCGGCGATCAGGGGAAATTTCCCGTTCGTCCAGTCAAACTTGCCCGAATCCACGAGAACGCCGCCGAGGGAAGTCCCGTGGCCGCCGATAAACTTCGTAGCTGAATAGACCACGATATCCACCCCAAAATCGATGGGCCTCATCAAATAAGGCGAAACGGTATTGTCCAGGACGAAAGGGATACCATTCTTATGAGCCACTTTCGAAATGCCTTCAAGATCTGCCACGTCAAGCTTAGGGTTTCCTATGGATTCCGCGTAAATGGCCTTTGTCTTCGGCGTTATGGCTTTCTGAAAAGCAGCCAGGTCATTGGATTTGAAGAATTTCACCTTTACGCCTAATTTTGGAAAAGTATAGTGGAAAAGGTTATAGGTCCCGCCGTACAGATTATCCGCGGAAACGATCTCATCCCCTGCCTGGGCGATATTCAAGAGCCCGACTGTAATCGCTGATTGGCCGCTTGAAAACGCAAGAGCGCCCACGCCGCCGTCTAAAAGGGCCATCCTCTTTTCAAAGACATCCGTGGTCGGGTTCATCAGCCGCGTGTAGATATTACCGAACTCCTTGAGGCCAAAGAGATTTGCCGCGTGTTCCGTGCTCTTAAACTGATAAGAGGTCGTCTGGTATATAGGAACAGCCCTGGACCCTGTGGTCGGATCCGGCTCCTGGCCTCCGTGAAGCGCAAGGGTCTCTGTTTTTAATTTTGCATCAATTTTCGTCATCTTTATTCCTCCTTTGAATTACTCCGATAGCTTACCTATTATCCCTAAAACCGCCTTCTCTCTCAATAAAAATTTTACTTCTTCTCAATAATGATTGACCAATGGTCACCGGTCTTTTTTTGTTCGAGGATGATATGGCCTTCTTCCCTGACAGACCCAGGCACATTCTCAATGGGCTCCCCGCTATCAAGCCAGATCTCTAAGATCTCTCCTGACTTCAAGTTAGCGAGCTCCATCTTTGTTTTGACGAAGTTCATGGGGCAGGCCACACCCCTGAAGTCCTTAACGACTTTTGAGGAAGCCTTGGCTCCTGCGCCCGTTTTCTCCTGCCCGGGCAGTTGAAAATTAAAAGCGCTATCCATGTTCTCATAAAGTAATAGGACCTTTTCCGCCAGGCCGAAGGCATCTTTCTCTCTTGCAAGCAGGTCCCGGGTCCTCTTCTCCTCGGCATCTTTGAGCACATCCGCAAACCAGATATCCACAAGGCCGGTCCCTATAAAGTGCTTGCGGAAATTCTCATAGACGTCTTTCTCCGCCCTGGGCTCGATTGCCTTTGAGATAAGGAGCATGCGAGCCGAGTAAAAAATAAGCTGGATAAGATGCTGCGCCCTCTTCTCCTCATCCTCCTTCGAGCGCGTCAAAATAGAAAGCTTCTCCTTTGTGTCTCTGATATTCTTCAAGTCGACTTCGATCAGGTCAGACAGCCCTGCGGAGCACTCGCCGCTCCCCCTCCCGGCGAGAGAAAAAGCTTCCGAGGCTCCCCAATCAAAATAATAATTCTTGTCTTTTTCGAAATCAGGGATCTCTTTATATCGCTCGCATATTTTTTTCAGGTCCTGAAAACCTTCTTTTTGGATATAGGCGCTAAAGCCGGAATAAATGCCTGCTTTTGAAAGATAGAGCTCCAGAAAGTCCTTAACAAGACTAGGAAGGTCGCGGCTAGGGACTTCGCCCGCTTTTTGGGCGAACTTTGTTCCTTCATCCCTGACCACAGCGCCTGCCACGACATTATACGCCGGATAAAGCCTTTCTCCTTTCCTGGCTGCTTTTCCAAAAAACCCCAGGTCAGCCATAAGATGCTGGCCGCAGGAATTGGGGCAGCCCGAGATGTTGATCTTTAAGCCCGACAGCCTGTCGAGATCCAGGCCCGGGCTTTTAGTCAATGCCTTCATGGCCGCTTGAGCCGCGCCGCGGGAAAGGCATATGCCCAATTGGCATGTCGAGGCGCCTGCGCAAGAAAGGATCCTGTCTAAAATAAGAGGCCTGTTGAAATGCTCCACAATATCCTTAAGATTCTCATACATGTGGGCAAGATATTCCTCCCGGATATTACGGATAAAAAAATTCTGGTCTTTTGTCATACGGACAACGTTATCGCCGAATGGTTTCAAGAGCCGGGCTAATTTGATGACTCTGTCATTGGCGATAAATCCCAAATGAACAGGCACGATCACAATAAAAAGGCCCTCCTGTTTCTGGGGATTTACAAAGCGCCTCTTCCACAACTCAAAATCTGACTGGTTATCGGCTTTCTTCTCAGGCAGGCGCGGCTGGCTGCCTGCGTTATCTATTTCGCTTATCTCCAAAGGAGGCAGTTTCTGCGTCTTTAAGGTGTCATACTCCACCTGGAACCTTTTTCTGAAATTTTCTTCGCCTAAATTCCGCCACAAAAACCGCAAGCGCGCCGCGTGCTTATTTTTCCTGTTGCCGTATTTCCAAAACAGGGTCTTGATGGCTCTAACAACAGGATATACCTCCTGGGCTTCGATAAAATCGAACAGGAGCGCGCCTTCCTGCGACTTTGCGCCCATGCCGCCTGCCGCGTAAACCCTGAAACCCTTTTTTCCGTCCCGCATCGCCGCGATAAAACCGATGTCCGCAATTGTGGCATACCCCTTATCTTCTTTTGAGCCGGAAAACGCGATCTTGAATTTTCTCGGCAAAGTCCAGGAATCCTCTTCCGCCAATAACCGGCTCGTCAAAACGATCGCGGTAGGCGTGACGTCGAAGACCTCATGAGGGTCCACGCCGGCATCCTCCTGCGCTGTTATGTTCCTGACCGTATTTCCGCCGCCGCCCCTGGAGGATAGGCCGATCTCCCTTAACCTGCGCATGATGACAACGATATCCTCGAGTCTGACATAATGGATCTGCAGTTCCTGGCGCGTTGTCAGATGGATTTGGCCTCTCCCGTATTTTGAGGCCAATAGGGCGACCTCTTCGAGTCTGGATGGCGTTATGCATCCTGCCGCAGCCCTCACGCGCACCATATATGTATCTCGCTCCCTCTGCTCATAGACGCCAAAAGGCACGCGCCGCGCCTTCAATTCAGCGGCAGAGACCTCGCCCTTCTTGAACTTATCGATCAAAGACTCAAGCTCATCGATATCCTTATCCAATTGAGGGGGAAGTTTATAGTCGAGCATCTTAGACAACCTCCAAATCTTCTCTGGTGACCTGCAAACCCTTGATCTTATAGGCCTTCACGTCGTGCGCTCCATTGGCCAGAGAGACGATGACATAACTCAAATTCGGATCATAGGCTAACTTGATATCTTCCTCTGAAGGCCTCGCCAATGTCTCCGGATGGCTGTGGTAAACGGCATAAACTTCCTGGCCCAGGCTCCTTGTTTCCCGCATCGCCTGAAACTGCTCTTTGGGGTCAAACCTGAAATGGTCGCTTGCCTTGTCTATATTGGTCAGCTCAAAATGCCGCAGGACGATGTCTTTTTGTCCTGCGAGATAGCCGCAGGCCTCTTGAGGAGCTTCTTTTTTCGCATGAGCGATGAGCTGCTCAATGACTTCCTTTTTAATCTTCATCTCTTACCTCGGCCTGTTTTTCAGATCGCAGGCCTGCTCTTCTTCATCCACCAATTTAGTAATAGCCGGATGCTCGCTGCAAACAGGGCATTCCGGATTCCTTTTGACAGAGACAGTCCTGAAATCCATCTTCAGGGCATCAAAGATCAAAAGCCTGTTTATCAAGAGCTCACCTGTCCCAATGAGAAACTTGAGGGCTTCGGCAGCCTGAATAGTCCCCAACATGCCTGCCACAGCGCCGAGGATCCCTGCCTGGGAACACGATGGCACAGCGCCTTTCGGAGGCATCTTCGGAAAAACACACCTGTAACAGGCCTCGCCCGGAACATACGTCAGGGCCTGGCCGTCAAATCTTAAAATGCCGCCGTGCGAAAAAGGCTTACGCGCCAAAACGCAGGCATCGTTGATCAAAAACTTCCCCGGAAAATTATCCGTGCCGTCGATCACAAAATCATAATCTTTAATAATATCGGCGATGCTATCCGCTGCCAGCCGCTTTTCGTAAAGGATCGTTTTGATAGCCGGATTAATAGCTCCTATTTTCTCTTTGGCTGAAAGGACTTTGGGCTTGCCCACATCAGGAGTGAAGTGGATGATCTGGCGCTGAAGGTTAGACAACTCCACCTTGTCCCCGTCTGCAAAGCCGATGGTCCCCACCCCTGCCGCAGCCAGATACAAAGCTGCCGGCGCTCCCAGGCCGCCTGCGCCGATGATCAATACCTTGCCCCGCATGATCTTCTCCTGGCCTTCAACGCCGACCTGCCGTAAGATGATATGGCGGCTGTACCTTTCTAACTGCTCTTCGGAAAAATTCATCAAATTCCCCCCAGGCTCTGCCGGATATCTTCGATAAGGTCCTCGGCGTCCTCAATCCC
>JAGVGA010000063.1 GCA_020057345.1 Candidatus Omnitrophota bacterium
GGCATGATCATGGCGCTGCAGACCGCATATATCATGCAGAAGATGTCGAGCGAGATCTATATCGCAAGCATCGTCGCGATCTCAATCACGCGTGAACTCGGTCCTGTCATCACCGCGCTCATCGTGGCCGGCCGCAGCGGCGCTGGCATCACGGCGGAGATCGGGACCATGACCGTGACCGAGCAGGTGGATGCCTTAGTGACCCTGGGTTCCAATCCTATTAAATATCTTGTGGTGCCCAGGTATCTGAGCCTGACCTTTATATTGCCGATCTTGACGCTGTTTGCGAATGCGATCGGCATTTTCGGCGGATACCTCATCTGTGTCTACCGCCTGAGCATCCGCTCGAGCATGTACATGAACATGACGTTCCAGTCGTTGGTCTACAAAGACCTTTTCACCGGTCTGGTGAAGACGGTGTTTTTCGGGATGATCATCGCGCTCGTCGCCTGTTACGAAGGGTTGAACGTCAAAGGCGGGGCTGAAGGCGTGGGCAAGGCCACGACAAAATCCGTGGTCAATACGTTCATCATGATCATTACGGCGGACTGTTTCTTTACGGCCCTGTTCTATTTCTTTCTGGATTGATCTTATGCCAATGATCGAACTGATAGACGTTTCGAAAAATTTCAACGGCCGGCAGGTCTTAGACCACATGTCCTTGAATGTCGAGGAGGGTGAGACCAAGGTCATCATCGGCAGGTCCGGCGTGGGCAAGAGCGTGACGCTCAAACACATCGTGCGGTTGTTTGAGCCTGACGCGGGCATTGTCAAAGTCGAAGGCCGGAATGTCCTGTCTCTGCGGGGCAAAGAGTTGAATGAGTTGCATATGCAGATCGGCATGGTCTTCCAGGGCGGGGCGCTTTTTGATTCCATGACTGTCGGAGAGAACGTGGGTTTTCTTTTGAGGGAACATACGACCTTCAGTACGACGGAGATAGAGAGACGCGTCAAGGAGTCGCTCGCGCTCGTCGGTCTTTATAATATCGAGAGTTACCTTCCGTCGGACTTGAGCGGCGGCATGAAGAAGCGCGTGGCCCTGGCGCGCGCCATCTGCACCAAGCCGAAGATCATCCTGTATGATGAACCAACGACCGGGGTGGACCCGATCACGGCGGATGCGATCAATCTTCTGATCGACGAGCTGCATGATAAATTGAAAGTCACTTCCATCGTTGTCACGCATGACATGAGGAGCGCCTACAAGGTCGCTGACCGCATCGCCATGCTTTACGATGGTAAGATCATCGCCGAAGGCACGCCGGACGAGATCCGTTATACGCATAACCCTTATGTGCACCAGTTCATCACCGGCGCGGCGCACGGCCCGATCACCGAAGGACAGAGTTCTATTGTAAAGAATACAGATTAATCAAAGGAGAAACGCTATGGCGGATAGGAGCAAGAGTCTGGAATTGAAAGTCGGCATTTTCGTTTTCATAGGTTTTGTCGTCTTGACCTGGTTTGTGCTTTGGATCGGCGATTTCAAGCTCGTGCGGCAGGGTTTCACCGTAAAGGTGACATTCTCTTTTGTCAACGGCATCAAGATGGGCGCGTCTGTGCGCCTGGCGGGCGTGGATCGGGGTGAAGTCAAGGATATCAAGCTGACTCACGACAACGAAGGCAAGGCCAAAGTCACGATCATCGCCTGGGTCGACTACGGCACCGAGATACCCCAGGATTCACGCGCGTGGGTCAATACTCTGGGGTTGATGGGAGAAAAATATCTGGAGATTATCCCGGGCAAAGATTACAAGAATGTTTTAAAAGAGAACGAAGTGCTTAAGGGCGAAGACCCGACATCTGTCCAGGAGGTCACAGACCTCACCAAGGATGTCGTGCTCCAGGTCAAGGACACTCTTTCGACCCTCCAGCTGGTTTTAGGGGATATGCACGAAGGCCGCGGGACGATAGGTAAACTTTTTACGGACGACAAGCTCTATACTGATATTGAAGAGATGTTCGCAGATCTTAAAAAACATCCCTGGAAGCTGCTCTACAGGCCGAAGGATACCAGGTAAAAATTTTATGGTAAAGGTCGCCAAATCAAGACTCGCGTTTGTCTGCCAGAGCTGCGGGCTGTCTTCTCCCAGATGGATCGGCAAGTGCCCGGACTGCTCGACCTGGAATTCTTTTGTCGAGGAAGAGGTTTTGGCGAAACCGCGCAGCGAGCGGACAGCCTTATTTAGGGAACCCGTTCTTTTGCATACGGTGAAGTCTCTGGAGGGTGAACGGATGCTGCTGGGGACGGATGAGCTCGACCGCGTGCTGGGCGGCGGCATTGTGCGCGGTTCGGTGGTCTTGGTTGGCGGTGATCCGGGTATCGGCAAGTCTACGATCGCGCTTCAGATCTGCAACCAGCTGGCGCATCAGAATAAAAAGATCCTTTATGTAAGCGGTGAAGAGTCTATCCAGCAGACAAAATTAAGGGCTGACCGATTAGGAGCTCAATCTTCGGAAAATTTTTTTATTGTCAACGTCACGGATATGGACGCGATCCTGGAGTTTATCAAGAAGTTTGCGCCGGACCTCGTCGTCATTGATTCGATTCAGGTCGTTTATACGCCGCTGCTATCGTCGAGCGCCGGCAGCGTGAGCCAGGTCAGGGAGTGCGCCAATATCCTGACGCAGCTCGCCAAACAGTCGAACACATCCGTCCTTTTGATAGGCCACGTGACCAAGGAAGGGACGCTGGCCGGGCCGCGCGTCTTGGAGCATATCGTGGATACGGTCCTTTATTTTGAGGGAGAGCGTTTTTCCAATTATCGGGTTTTGAGGGCGATGAAAAACAGGTTTGGTTCCACCAATGAGATCGGCGTCTTTGAGATGAGTGTTTCGGGCTTAAAAGAGGTCAAGAACCCTTCTGAGATATTTCTGGCCGAGCGGCCTAAGGAAAGTTCCGGAAGCGTGGTCGTCCCGGTCTTAGAGGGTACGAGGCCGATCTTGGTCGAGATCCAGGCCCTGGTTACAAAGGCCAATTTCGGCGTGACTCGGCGCAAGGCCCAGGGGATCGATTATAACCGCTTAAGCCTTCTGGTGGCGGTTTTAGAGAAGAGGATGAACCTGAAGCTGTTCGATAAGGATGTCTTTGTCAATGTGGTCGGAGGCATGAAGATCGAGGATCCTGCCGTTGATCTTGGGATCTGTCTTGCCATTGGCTCAAGCATCTATGATAAGGTCGTCCCGTTTGATACGGTCGCGCTCGGCGAAGTGGGGCTTGCTTCAGAAGTGCGCAGCATCACGAACGTCACGCTTCGGATCAATGAGGCGCGCAAGCTCGGTTTTAAAAAATGCATTTTACCTAAATCCAATCATCTGGCCTGCCGCGGCCTTGATACGGGAGAGATGAAGCTTGTGCCTGTTCCGGATCTTAAAGCGGCTTATTCCAATCTTTGGGAGGAGATATAAAATATGAACATGACCATGCTTTTCATCCGTATTCTTTTTATCTTATGCTGCACGCTCGTCGGCCATCAGGTAGGGGATGTGAACAACTTCAGTGTCCTCTGGACGTCTTTAGCCGGGTTTGTGTTCGGCTTACTCATCATCATCCTGGAGGCGGGCATGCGCGGGATCTCCGTGCGCGGCCTTTCCAGCGCCGTTTTCGGGCTTATCCTGGGCCTGATCATCTCGAAATTCATGAGCTCCGCTCTTTTCGCGCTCTTTCCTTTGGATAAGTCCATGAAGGACATCACCGCGTATCTTCTGACGCTTTCTTTTTCTTACCTGGGCATGGCGATCGCGCTGCGCGGCCGGGATGAGTTCAACCTCATCATCCCCTACGTGAAATTTCGCAGGCAGGATGAGAAGACAGACACGGTGGTCTTAGACACGAGCGTTATTATCGATGGGAGGATCATCGACATCTTAAAGACTTCGTTTTTGGAGGCGCGGCTGGTCGTTCCGCGTTTCGTTTTAAAGGAGTTGCAGACTATTGCTGATTCCTCTGACTCCATCAAGCGCCAGAGAGGCCGGCGGGGACTGGAGATTCTGCATATGATCCAGGGAGAGAAGCATTTTAATCTCGTTGTCCATGAGGAGGATTTTCCGGACAGTCACGATGTGGACGCCAAGCTCGTGCGGCTCGCTAAGCTTCTTGAAGCCAAGATCTTTACGGTCGATTTCAACTTGAACAGGATCTCCGAGCTGCAAGGGGTGCGGGTCTTAAATATAAATGAACTGGCGAATGCCTTAAAATCCGTTGTATTGCCCGGTGAAACGATAGAGATCAAGCCGATCAAAGAGGGGAAAGAACATAATCAAGCGGTCGCCTATTTTGAGGACGGCACGATGGTCGTTGTGGAAGACGCACGGCGCTTCATCGGTCAGTCCATCCGCGTGGTCATTACCTCCGTGCTTCAAACGCAAGCGGGCCGCATGGTTTTTGCCAAACCCGAAAACCAAAGCCATAAGTAATCATGATCGAGGGTGTGCACATAACAGCGCTTGTGCCGGCCGCAGGCTTAGGCACGAGGATGAATCTTGATTTGGCCAAGCCTTTGGTCGAGATCAAGACCAAGCCGGTCATCATTTATACCTTAGAGGTGCTTGACGCGCATCCTTTGATCGATGAGATCGTCCTGATTTTTCACCAAGAGGGGCTTTTGCGCGCGCGCTCTTTGGTCAAGGAATACGGATTAAAGAAAGTCTCCCGGGTGATCCAGGGCGGGGCCACAAGAAAAGAGTCTGTGCGCAACGGCCTTGAGGTGGTGAGTTCCAAGACAGGTCTTGTGCTGATTCATGACGGGGTTAGGCCTTTTGTCGACGAAGGCTCCATCACGCGCGTGATCGAGGAGGCGAAGGTGAGCGGGGCCGCGGTTCTGGGTGTCCCTATCAAATCCACCATCAAAAGGATCGGGCCCGGCGCCGAGGTGGAGGAGACATTGAAGCGAGACCGTCTTTGGGAGATTCAGACGCCTCAGGTTTTTGAGCGCGAATTGATCCAGAAGGCTTATCTGCGGCAGAGCAAGCACGCGGTGCCCGATGACGCGGCTTTGGTTGAGTTGATGGGCAAGAAGATCAAGGTCGTCATGGGCTCGTATTTTAATATCAAGATAACAACGCAGGAAGACCTGGTTTTTGCCGAAGCGATCGCAGCGATCCGGGCGTTAAAATAAAGAGAGAGAAAAGTATGTACAGGATCGGTATAGGGTATGATATCCACCGCATGAGTGCTAAGAGGAAACTTTTCCTCGGCGGCGTTTTGATCCCTTATCCCAAAGGCCTGATCGGCCATTCAGACGCGGATTGCCTGCTGCATGCGATCTGCGATGCTATTTTAGGTGCAATGGGAAAAGGGGATATCGGCCATCATTTCCCGAATACGGATCCGAAGTATAAAAATATCTCAAGCCTTGAATTATTGAAGCAGGTCCATCGGATCGCAAAAAAAGGAGGATTCGGCATCGTCAACGTCGATGTCATGGTTTTATTAGAGGCGCCGAAGATAGGGCCGTATAAAGAAAAGATTGAGAAGAAGATCGCCGGTATTTTAAAAATCAATAAAAACCGGATATCCGTCAAGGCGACGACGCATGAGGGCATCGGCGCGATCGGGGAACAAAAGGCCGCGGCCGCCTATGCGGTTGTTTTGGTAAGGAGGAGCCCATGATATGTCTTTTTAATCTGATTTTAATGGTAGTCATCGCCGTTCTCTTGTGGATTGTTCTTTTACTGACGGCGTTCCGCAAAGAGATCGACGCCGTATTTGAGAGGGACCCGGCCGCGCGCAATTATCTGGAAGTCGCGCTCCTGTATTCCGGGCTCCACGCGATGGTCATGCATCGGATTACCCATATCTTATGGCAGGCGAAGATCCCGTTTTTCCCGCGTCTTTTTTCGCAGATCGCCAAATTCCTTACCGGGATCGAGATCCATCCGGGCGCCCAGATCGGCGAGGGGCTTTTCATTGACCATGGAATGGGAGTCGTGATCGGCGAGACGTCTGTCATCGGTAATAACGTGACCCTGTATCAGGGCGTTACCTTAGGCGGAACGGGCAAAGAGAAAGGCAAGCGCCATCCGAACATCGGCGATAACGTCGTGGTCGGCACCGGCGCCAAGATCCTGGGCAATATCACGATCGGCGAAAATTCCTATATCGGCGCGAATGCCGTTGTGGTCAAAGACGTGCCGCCGAACTCGACCGTGGTCGGCGTTCCCGGCCGTATCACCAAACAGGAAGGAAGAAAAATAGACACGGCTCTTGACCATGTGCATATCCTGGATCCGATCAAGCAGTCTTTGGAAGAGTTGGAGGAGAGGTTGTCTCAGATAGAAAAGAAGCTTCCGAAATAAGCATGCCGATCTTTTTTCAAAATTCATTTTCCAAGAAAAAAGAAGAGTTCGTTCCGCTGGCACCGCGCGAAGTGAAGATCTATTCGTGCGGGGTTACGGTCTATGACGACTGCCACGTGGGCCACGCGCGGAGCCTCACCATCTTCGATGTCTTAAAAAAATATCTTGAGTATCGCGGTTATGCGGTCAAGCTCGTGCGCAACATCACAGACGTGGATGACAAGATCATCAATAAGGCTAAAGCGGAGGATGTCAGCTTTGATGAGATCCGCAGGCGCTACATCGATAATTATTACAGGGACTTAAAAGACCTTGAGATCGATAAGGCGGACTTCGAGCCGCTGGCGACAGAAAACGTCTTTTATATGGTCGATCACGTGCGGCAGCTGATCGCCAAGGGATCGGCCTACGAAGTGGACGGGGATGTGTATTTTTCCGTTCGTTCTTTTGCGGATTACGGCAGGCTTTCGGGCCAGGGTTTGGATGAGATGCTGACTGCGGTGCGCATCGAGAAGGACGAGAAGAAAAAAGACCCGCTCGATTTTGCACTGTGGAAAAAGGCCAAAGAAGGCGAGCCGTCCTGGAAAAGCCCCTGGGGCATGGGCCGGCCCGGATGGCATATCGAGTGTTCCACCATGAGCACGCGCTATTTAAGGACGGAGACCCTGGACATCCATGCAGGAGGGCGCGATCTTATCTTTCCGCATCACGAGAATGAGATCGCCCAGGCCGAGGCGCTCACAGGGAAGAAATTCGCAAAATACTGGATCCATCACGGCCTGCTCACCATTGAAGGCAAGAAGATGTCCAAGTCCCTCGGGAATTTCATCACGGTCCAGGATGCACTGAAGCGATACAAGCCCAACGTCCTGAAGCTATTTTTCTTATCCGCCCACTATAGTTCGCCCATGGATTTCAGTTTTGACGCTTTGGAGAAGACCAAGAAGGGTCTCCAGAAGATCGAAGAGTTCCTGGATAAGATCGCCGGGGCCCGTTTGAAGTGTGTTGGCGGGCCTTTGGAAATTCCTGTTCAATCGCAAAAAGAGATCGAAGGAAAACGCCAGGAGTTTCAGGAGGTCATGGATGATGATTTCAATACGGCCCAGGGGCTGGCGGTGTTATTCGAATTGTTGAACATGGGCAATAAGTATTTAAATGCGCAAGAGACATTGGCCGCTGCCGTTTCCACGGCAGATATGCTGGTTGAGCTCGGGCGCGTCCTCGGCCTGAATTTAAAATCTTCGGAAAAGATGAAAGACTTTTTGTCGCAGAGGGTGAAGATACTGGAGGGCGCAAGCCCGGTTTTGGACATGGCTGAGGTCGAGAAGCTTATCAACGAAAGGAAAGAAGCGCGTCTGCTAAAGAATTTCAAGCGTGCGGACGAGATAAGGGATTATTTGAAAAGGCGCGGCGTTATCGTCGAGGATATTGAGAAGAGCGTTTGATCATGGCAAAAGGCGCATTCATTACATTTGAAGGGCCGGAGAAGAGCGGCAAGAGCACGCAGGCGCGTCTTTTGAGCAGGTATCTGGTTAATCGTGGCTATAAGACCATTTTTGTGCGGGAGCCGGGATCGACCAAGCTGGGAGAGAAGATTCGCAAACTCCTTTTGGATAAGAAGAATACGGAGATGTCGACCTTGACCGAGATGCTCCTGTATATGGCTGCGAGGGCGCAGATTATCGATGAAGTGATCAGGCCGGCGTTAGAGAAAGGATATATCGTTTTGTGCGACCGCTTTTTGGATTCGACGATCGCTTATCAGGGATTCGGTTGCGGCCTGGATATCCGGGCGATCAAGGATATCGGCCGCACTGTTGCGGGATCCGTCCGGCCGGAGTTGACGCTTTTGCTGGATTTTTGGAAGAGCGCGGATCACTTAAGGAATCACAAAAGGCCGGACCGGATCGAGATGCGCTCGGAGGTTTTTCACCGCAAAGTGAAAGAAGGATATTTTAAGCTTGCTAAGCAAGAGCCTCGAAGAATAAAGATCATCAAAGTCGAAAAAGACCTGAATGAAACTCAGGACAAGATCAGAAAGGCTGTGGATCGGTGTCTTTCAAAGATGTCATCGGCCAGGAAGGCGCGAGTGCGCTTTTAAAAACGGCGTTCCGGAATAAGCGCCTGGCGCACGCATATATTTTTGTCGGTCCTGACGGAGTCGGTAAGAGAAAAACAGCCCTGAATTTCGCCAAATTGCTTGTCTGCGAATATTCGAGCGAACAGGAGCCGTGCGATCTATGCGCTTCATGCCGGAAGACAGAGGCGTTTCAACATCCGGATGTCCAGTGGGTTGAACCCGAGGGGCAGTTTGTCAAGATTGATTCGGTACGCGAGGCGTGCCGCCGCTTAAGCTTAAGAGGGTTCGAGTCGTCAAAGAAGGTTTTGGTCATTGCAGAGGCGCCGTCTTTAAACGACGAGTCTGCCAACGCGCTACTCAAGACTTTGGAGGAGCCGTCTTTCGGCACGGTGCTTATTTTACTGACGGACACGCTAAGGTCTGTTCTTCCGACGATCGCCTCGCGGTGCCAGAAGATCGTTTTTTGCGCGCTTAGAGAAGAGACACTGGAGACCCTGCTCGAACATAAATTCGGCATCCCCCGTTCGGAAGCTGTTTTCCTGTCGCGATTTTCCGAGGGCAGCCTGGGGGCAGCCCTGCGCTATCACGACCGGGAGCTCTTTAGCAGAAAAAACAGGATTATCCAGGCCGCCCTAAACAGGGAGGTTCCTTTGGAAAAACTTCTTGAATCTTTTCAATCCGAAGACAAGGCCGAAAAGGATATTAAGATGGGTGAGGTCCTGTCTGTTCTTTCCAGCTGGTTCCGGGACCTTATGTTTGCGAAGATATCCGTTTCATCTAACAGCTTCATCAACGGCGACAAAAGAAACGATCTCCTGGCGGCTTCGCTCAATTTTTCCTTAGAAGAGATCGACAGCAGGCTTTCGGCACTCGCCGAGGCGGCCA
>JAGVGA010000082.1 GCA_020057345.1 Candidatus Omnitrophota bacterium
GCCGCCATCGATAATTCCGGATGGATAACAATATTCCCCTTGGGATCAGAGAGGACAAGTCGAGGATACATCTAGTTTATTCCGAACAACTGATGAAAACTAATTTGACGGTGCACTAGCTTATTCCGACCTCCTTAAGCAAACGGCTGACCTCTTCTCTTTTCAAAAATCTCCATTTGCCGACACCCAGGTCGCCGAGCAGAAGAGACCCCTGACGCAACCGCACCAGCTCCAGGACTCGATACCGCAGATGCTCAAACATCTTGCGGATCTGGCGTTTTTTTCCCTCATGGACCGTGATCTCATACGGACCGCTGTCCGTCTTTTTGATCCGGCAAGGCGCGGTCTTTACGCCTTCCAGAAGAACGCCCTTCTGGAGCCTGATTCTGTCGTTTTCCGACAGGGCCCTGTCCAAACAGGCCTTGTATACCTTATCGACCTCAAAAGAAGGATGCGTCAGTCGATGTGTCAGTTCGCCGTCGTTGGTCAAGATTAGAAGGCCTGTGGTCTGTTTATCGAGCCGGCCGACCGGATAAAGATGCCTGAATTCCTGAGGAAGGAAATCCATTACTTTTTTTTCGGCGAACCGGTCCTCAACCGTCGTGACCACGTCCGCCGGCTTGTTCAAGAGAATATAGACTTTTTCTCTTAAAGAAACTTTTTTTCCCTGAAAAGCGATGATGTCGGAAGATTGGACCGGAGTGGAAGGTTCGGTGACGACTTTTCCGTTGACGCTGACTTGGCCTGCGCGGACCTGCTCAAAAGCCTTGCGCCGGGAAGAAATACCCGCATGGGAGAGAAAAACCTGTAGCCGCATGATTTTAAACGGTTGCCGGGCCGATGCGGTCTTTAACGAGGCTCAGGATTTCGTCTGTCTTGCAGGGTTTCGCGACGATCGTGCGGTTGGCGATGAGCTCGCCTGATTCTTCCTGCTCCGGCTTGGTCATGATGCTGGTCAAAAAGATGATCGGGATCTCCCGGGTGGACGGATGGCTCAAAAGAGCGGCCGCCACATCCGACCCGTCGATATCCGGAAGCATCAGATCAAGGATCAGAAGGCTCGGGATCTCTTTTTTAGCGAGCCTGAGGCCTTCCTTGCCATTGTCAGCGACGAGCACGCCGTAGCCGTTGCGCCTTAAAAAAACCGACAGAGAATCCAGCACATCCTTCTCATCATCAACGATCAAAATACTTTTCCTTAGACCTGTCGCCATAAAAACCTCTTGTTATTTTTTTATTATACCATCTTTGGGCCGCTTCTCAATCTCTTCTTTGACTTTTTTGATGCGCTCTTCCATGCGCGGATGCGTGCTCAAGATCTCAAAGACGCGGCCGCCCGGCCCTTTCTCTTTCTGCAGGATCTCAAGGACCCGGACCATCGCATGCGGATCAAAACCCGCCTGGCTTAAGTATTTCACGGCGAGCCTGTCTGCCAAAAGCTCGTCCTGACGGCTGTAGCCGCGCGACAAAAGATCATAGACCGTATTCGACAATCTCCCAACCTCTTCGGCAAGCTGCGGGTCCTTGTTGCCCAAACCCACCAGGGCGATACCCATGAGCAGATCGTATCCTAATGCCGCCTGAAGCTTTTTTATGGAATGCTTGGCTGCCACATGGCCCACTTCGTGGGCAAGGACCGCAGCGAGCGCCTGTTCGTCCACGCGGCCCAACAAGCCGTTGTAAATATAGACATAGCCTCCGGGCAGGGCGAACGCGTTTAGGTCCGGGCTGTCTAAGATCATGAAGTGATAAACGATCTCTTTTCTGTCTGAGGCCTGGACAATGCGGTTGCCGATGCGGTTGACAGCCAGCTGTTTGGCGGGGTCGTCGAGCGGCGGAATCTCTTTTTTGACGATGGTCTCTGACATGCTGCGGCCGATCTGGACCTCCTCTAAACTATTGATCAGGATATATTCTTTTTTCTGCGTGGCCGGATTAGTGACCGTCGCGCATCCCGTCAAAAGCATCGCCAGAAGAAAAGAATAAAATGCAGAAGAGATTTTTTTCATGTCAGGAGAGCGCGGATCTTTTCCGGAATTTTGCGAGGCTTGACATCTTTATCGATGAGCACGTGCGTGGTGAACCCTTCCGCGAGCAGTACGCCGTCTTTTTTCCTCGTCACCTTATAGTTAAATTTGAGGCTCGAATTTTTAATGTCACTCGGCCATGTATGGACCACCACCGTTTCGCCGTAGCGCGCGGGCGCCTTGTAAACACAGTGCGCCTCGATCACCGCCATAAAAAGACCTTCTTTCTCTATGTCCGCGTAATCAAGGCCTTCGCTCAAGATGTATTCGGTGCGGCCCACCTCAAACCAGACAAGATAATTGGCGTAATAGACGATGCCCATATTGTCCGTTTCCGCGTAACGGACCTTGATCTCCGTTGTATGAATCTTTGGGTTCATCGATCCTATCCTTTCTGCATGGCCCTGGAGCGCAGCTGGCCGCAGGCGGCCGTGATATCCATCCCCCGCGGCACCCTGAGCGTGACATCCAGGCCTTTTTTTGTCAAAAAACTTTTAAAGAAAAGAAGCTCGGACTTCGCCGGAGGCTGGAATTTTATCCTTGAAGAAGAAGGATTGTATGGGATCAAGTTGACCCTCACATTCAAGCCGCGCAGAAGCTCCACCAGCGCCTGCGCATCCTCGACGCTCGTATTATAGCCACCCAAAAGAATATATTCAAAAGTCACCTTTCTTTTGGTCAAGGCGATATATTTCTTCACCGCCACCATCACTGCCCCTATGGGAAATTTATTGTTGACGGGAAGGACTACGCTTCGCTTGGAATCGAGCGCCGCGTGCAACGAGACCGAAAGCTCGAGCTGCAAGCCTTCTTTCGCAAGTTTCTCGATCCCCTCCGGCAAGCCGGATGTGGAGATGGTCATCTTTCTTGCGCCCAGACGGATACCCGCGTCGCTATTCATGATCCGGATCGCTTTCACCAGATTTTCGTAATTATCCAAAGGCTCGCCCACGCCCATGAAGACGACGTTCGTGATCTTGTGCAAAGGGACGTTCTTGCGGATAGCCAGATATTGCGCCAAAATCTCGAAGGGTTTCAGGTTTCTTTTAAAACCGAGTGCGCCGCTCGCGCAAAATGCGCAGGAAAAACGGCATCCGACCTGCGTGGAAAGGCAGGCGGTCAATCGGTCGCGCGCTGGAATGGAAACACTTTCGATGAGGGCATCGTCTTTAAGTTTAAAAAGAAATTTCTGGGTCAGGTCGATGGATGTCTCTATTTCCTGGACGCTGATCTTCTCAATGGAGAAATGTGCGCGAAGCGCCTCTCTCGTCTTCTGCGGAAGATTGGCCATGTCTGAAAAATTCTCAGCGTCTTTTTTATAAAGCCATTCGTAAACCTGCGCGGCGCGGTAGCGCTCAAGGCCCAATGCCTCAAACTTCTCCTGCAATTCCGCAAGTGTGTGGTTTCTTATGTCGTCTGCCATTTTAAAAAAGGGTGCCTTAATCCTGGCCGAGAAGCCCGGGCCGCAAGCCTGATCCTGTCGTGAACCTTGACCTCTCCGCTTTTTTCCACCGTCGCAAAGATCCCCTGCTTGGGCATGATGCATTCGCCCAAAGACCGGCCTATGCTGCAAGGGCTAGGGCAATCTTTCCCTATCTGAGAAATGCGCAGGATGGCGTCTTCGCCGACCATCAACCTGTCGCCCACCTTCACGCGCGAAAGATCGACATCCTGAGTGGTGATATTCTCGGCGAATACGCCTGGATGCAACTCTATTGTCCCCGACGGCCGGCCCTCCTCTGCCTTTTCGATCTCTTCAACGGAAAGCAGGCTCACCTGCCGCAAGCCCGGGCCTGCGTGCGCGTCGCCCTCGATGCCGATTGCCTCTTTTAAAAAAGCGGAGCGCACCATTTTTTTGGGACCGCCTTTGGACTCGCTGATATTGATGGAAAAAACCCGTCCTGTCATAACATCTCCCCAAACCCTCTCAAATCCCAGAATAGATTGATATTACGATGCGCCGACTGTCAAATCTAATATCAGTCATCACGCGATGTAATCTCCGGATTTTCCGCCGGTTTTTTTCAACAGCCGCAAATCCGTGATGCGCATATCTTTTTCTTCGGTTTTGGCCATATCGTAAATCGTAAGCGCAGCGACACAACATGCGGCCAAGGCCTCCATCTCCGCTCCGGTGGCGTCATTCGCCTTGACCTGGGCAATGATCTGGAGGCTGTCTTTCTTAAAAATAAACCGCACATCCGCATGGGTCAGGCGGATCGGATGGCAGAGGGGAATAAGGGCCGGCGTATTTTTCGCAGCTAAGATCGCGGCGACCCTGGCCGCAGCCAGGCAATCCCCTTTAGGCAGCTTTTTTTCCCTTATTTTCCTGATGACAGCCGGCGACGCCTCAAACATCGCCGAGGCAACGGCTGTCCTCTGCGTTAACTTCTTATCGCTGATATCGATCATCCTGATCGGACTCTTCAAATTAACCGCCTATGCTTGACATCTCAAACGAACGCGAGCAATGAAGCCTATTATACAATCTTTTGTCGCTGAAAATCTCTTGGATCGCCGAAGAAAGCCCTTTCTCATCACCGGCACGCAGCGGTCTTCTCAAATCCGCACTGTGGCCTGAGTGCAGGCAGGGATAGAGCCTGCCATCGCAGGTCAGGCGCAGCCTGTTGCAGTCCGGACAGAAGAAACCCGTGACCGAACTGATAAAACCGATGCGCCCTGCCTTGCCCTGAATGCGAAAATACTGGGCCGGCCCGCTCATCGCATCGGGTCCTAAAAATTCGAGGTCCCCGTATTTTTCTTCGATGATCTCCTTCACTTCATGCGAAGAGATAAAATCAGAAGAAAAGCCATCGGCGCAGGACTTGGTCGGAAAATATTCGATAAAACGCACATCCACTTTTTCTTTCAAACCGAAATCCACGAAATCCAGGATCTCATCGTCATTAAAACCGCGCAAAAGGACGACGTTCAATTTCACCGACTCAAAACCAGATCCTGTCGCTTTGAAAACACCCCGCAAGATCTTCGGTAGCGCATCCAGGCCTGCCAGCTTCTTGAAGCGGTCTTTTTTAAGCGTGTCCAGGCTGACGTTTATCTTTTTGATCCCTGCAGCCTTCAGGCCTGAGACCGCGGCAGCCAAAAAATAACCGTTCGTGGTCAATGACAAACACCTCAACCCTGGCAACGCCGAAAGGTCCTGGATAAAATATTTTAAATCTTTTTTCAGCAAAGGTTCCCCGCCGGTCAGGCGGATATGAAGGATACCTTGCTGTGTCAGGCATCTTGCCAGCGAAAGCATCTCGGCAAAGGTCAGGGCATCTTTTTTCCCGATAAAATTCCGCCTCAAGCGCGGCCGGCAATAAAAACAATCGAAATTGCATCGATCGGTCACAGATAACCTTAAATAAGAATAGGGGCTCATTGTATGACCAAGGTCCTGATAAAAACACTTATCTCATCGGCGACCGTGACTTTCGCGCGCTCAAGTTCTTTGGACATCTCCAGGCCGTAAGACGTATCTTTAACCTGGATACCTGCGATGTGGACTTCTGTAGACAGCCCAAGCGTGCTGTAAAGATGAAGGAGATCGGCTAAAGAAAGTTCATGGGAAGAAATCTTTTTATCTTTGAGCCCGAGCAAGGCGTCCTGAATCTTAAAAATCCTCAAAGTGGCCGGGGATAGGCCCGCGTCGATCGCATCGATCAAGATGACTTCCTTAAAATCGCTGATCGTGTTGATGAGGCCGAAGCTCGCGATGCCGAAATTTAAAAAGGAGATCTTGGCAAATTCTTTGAGCTTCTCCTCCAGGAGGGCTAAAACATGGATGCCGATGCCGTCGTCGCGGCGCAGCGTGTTACCCAGGCCGATGATCGCGATCTCTTTAGACGAACTTAACATCGAGGATATGCGTCGAACAAGAAATACATGGATCGTACGCGCGAGCAAGCATCTCCAAAGTAAGCGTCATCTGTTCCTGGCTCTGCGTGCCGATGATCTCGGGTACGATCTTTCTCATATCCGCTTCTAGGTTATTGATATTCTGATTGGTCGGGATGATGCAATTCGCATCTGTGACGATGCCGTTGGAATCGACCGTATAGTCGTGGAAAAGAACACCGCGCGGCACTTCCACCGCGCCCGCGCCGCGTCCGGCTTTTGTTTTGATCGGCCACTGGTCCCTCTTAGGATACGTCGTCACAAGGATCTTTTCCTCATCAAGCCCGCATTTCAAGATCCTCTCTAAAATAGCGATAGAATCCTCCAGGCAATGCCCCCACTCGACCACCTGCGCCACGGTATTCATAAAGGTATTATGGGTCGGCCGTGTGAGCCCCAGATATTCGGCCACCTCTTTTGCTTTTTTGTGGAGCTTGTCTCCGTTTAGGTTAAAACGCGCCAGCGCCCCAACCATGTAAGGAGCTCCGTCAACGCTCACGAATTTCGCGCTGGAATAGTCCCTGACCTCCTCCTTGATAACGCTCTTATAATCGACGACATCGACCAGCCGCCGGCCGTCCACATTGATCTTGCCGTCGTAAAAAGCGTACTCTTCGTCGCAGGAGAGGGCCACGTACTGCGTCTTTCTTTCGAATTTCGGCCACTCGAGCGACTTAAATAACTCGACGGTCTCTTCAAAGTCCGCGCGCGCCTCGACCAGCATCTGATGGAGCTTTTTCATCTGCCCGATATCCGGAATCTTGGTCACGCCGCCCAAGGCAAACGAGATCGGATGCACGTGCCGGCCCGCCAGGACTTCGCCGATATGATCGGCAACCTTTTTCATGCGGAAGGCCCTCTCGATCACCGGCCGGTGCGTTTTGATCAATGGCATGATGCTCTTGACGCCCAAAAGATCAGGCGCCACCAGCACATAAAAGTGGAGCACGTGGCTGTCTAATTGCTCGCCGTGCAAAAGGAGCTTACGCAGAAGGACCGTGTCTTCGTGAGGCTGGATCCCGATCGCCTTCTCTGCGGCTTTCAAAGACGCCAGGCTATGGCCGCACGAGCAGATGCCGCAGATGCGCGACGTCAGATGCTGAGCCTCGTAGACAAGCCTGCCGCGCAGCATCGTCTCAAAAAAACGCGCGGATTCGATCACCTTGAATTTGCACTCTTTGAGCTCGCCGGACTTCACGTCCACGGCTATATCTCCGTGGCCTTCGACGCGCGTCAAATAATGGACGTCAATCTTGACGTCCTTACTTTTTGAATTCTTTTCCATACTTGGCACTCTCTTTCGAACTTGCGCAATAAAGCGTGAATTTATCCAGGATCCCGTCAACAGTCAGGCCATATTTTTCAAGGATATCCTTCTGGGCATCGGACGCCGGATTATCGAGCAAGCCGCGGCAACCCACGCAGACGCTGCCGTGATTCGGCAGCCAGGAGTTGCAGCCCGCGCGGGTAATGGGACCTAAACAGAAAAGCCCTTTGTCATACGCGCAAACATTCTCGTTCTGTTTGCACTCCACGCACACCGGATAATTCGGGACATGATAAGGTTTGCCTAATAAGATGCACTCCATCACTTTTACGAATTCCGGTCCGTAGATAGGGCAGCCGTGAATGTAATAATCGACCTTGACCACCTCATCGATGGGCTTGGTCGCGATCGCATCCGGGACAGGATCCACGCTGCCGTAGACCGCCTTCTTCTGCTCATCCAAAGATTTCAAATTCTTCAGGTTATTCACCCCTCCGATCGTCGCGCAAGCGCCCAAGGCGACGATCACCTTGGCCTTGGCAGCGATCTTTTTTAAGCGCTCCTCGTCATGTTTGGAGGCGACGCTCCCTTCGACGATCAATACTTCGTATTCCTGGCCGTCTTCGCTCATGATCTCCCTGAAATTCACGATATCGACGAGCTTCGTCAATTCCAAAAGGGCTTCGCCTAAATTGGCCACCTGCAGCTGGCAACCCTCACAATCCGTAAATTCAAAAAAGGCGACCCTGGGCTTAGGCTTTAACATAGCACTCTCCTTCGTGGCATTCGCCTTCCATCTCTCTGAGCTGTTCAAAGGTAAAAACCGGACCGCACTGGCACACATAGACGTTACGGATCTGGCAGTGCCCGCACTTGCCGAGGCCGCACTTCATGCGCCTCTCTAAAGAAACGACGATCTGATTATCCGGAATGTTCTTCTTGATCAGTTCGACGATCACGAATTTGTACATGATCGGCGGCCCGACCACCACCGCATAGGTCTGTTTCGGATTGATAGACATGCCGGGGATCAGACTCGTGATGAGGCCGACGTTCCCCTTCCAGTCCGGATCTCCTTTGTCAACGGTGCAGTTGAACTGGATGTCCGCGCGCTTCTGCCACGACGCGATCTCGTCGCCATAAAGCATGTCCTTGGACGTCCTGCATCCCAGGAGGATGTGGACGTCGCCGAAATCTTTCCTCTTGTCCAAAATATACTGGATCAGCGACCTTAAAGGGACAATGCCCAGGCCGCCCGCGACGATCAGGATATTATTACCGTGCATCTTATCTAAAGGAAACGCGGTCCCAAACGGACCGCGGATGCCGAGAGTATCCCCTGCTTCAAGCTTATGCAACGCCGGGGTCAGGGCGCCCGTGGAAATGCGTCGGGCCGTCAGGTCGAAAGTCCCTTTCTGCGTCGGAGACGAGCAGATAGAAATCGGCGCCTCTCCGTAACCGAACAGCGAGACCTGCACAAACTGGCCGGGCATATGGCCCAGCTCTTTGTTACCGTCGAGCTCAATGCGGAAAAATTTCTCGGTGTCTGTGTATTTATGCGTCCTGACGATCTTAGCCTTCATCGGCTTATAAGGGGAGGTTTTCAGGAGATCCTGGGAAGCCTGGTCCGTTTTCATTGCCCCCTCCTCTCGGCCAAAAGCGCATTGACTGTTTCTTTTAAGTTGATCTTGGCCATGCACGCGCGCGTGCAGCGGCCGCAGCCCGTGCAAAAGTATTTATTGAATTTCATGACCGAATACTTGAATTTTCTGTAATAGCGGTGTCGTTGGCGCGCATTGCGGCCCGGGCGGAAATCTTCTCCTGTCGCCACTTTCGCAAAATCGTCCATCTGGCAATAATTCCAGACGCGGTAGCGGTCGCCGTCGTTCAAGTTCAAAGAAACCTCATCCACCACATCGAAACAGTAACACGTCGGGCAGACCGCGGTGCAGTTCGTGCAGCCCACGCAGCGCTTGCCCACATCGTCCCACACAGGGCTGAAAAAACCCTTATCAAATGCCCGATCGACCTCTTCAGATCCTGCGGAAAACTCATTCTTGAATCTCTTGAGCTTCTCATCTGAGGCCTTCTTGAGCTTCGACTTATCGTCGGCATTCATCTCGCTGATATATTTTTTCCCAGCAACGAGATTTTCGCCTTTTTCCGAATTGATGTGCAGCGCGTATTCTTCGCCCATATCGGTCAGCATGATGTCGTAGCCGCCTTTATAAACGTGCGTGCCGACCGCAGTGCAAGAAGCATACTCGTCGCAATAGTGCATACACTCAAAACCGATTATCGTCATCTTCTCTTTTCGGTTCAAATAATTCGGGTCCACGGGTTTTTCGTTAAAGACCACGTCCATGCACTGGATACCCGCAATGTCGCAGGTGTGCACGCCGAAAAGGATGAACTCTTCGAATGTGTCGATCGCCTTACCTGTCTTAAACGGATTGATCTTGAATTTGAACAAAAATTCTTTCTGCGGAAAATAATACTTTTTGGGCGGGAGGATCGTCGGAATATATTCCAGGGACATCTCCTCGAATTCTTTGATGGGCCTGAACACAAAGGAATTTTCTTTCTTTTTCGGCCCGTAGATCTTCCCTTTTTCTTTCATCGAATCGAACCACCGGCTCAGATCGCTCTTTTTAATGACCGCATATTGCATAAACTCTCCTATTCCTCGATCGGGACCAACGCCCTAGTTGTTACGTAACGTCACGCTGACCAAACGTGCCTCGACCCCAAAAGGTACTTTTTTAAAATTGATCCTGACATTCTCTAAATCTGTCCCTTTAACCTCTTCATTAAAATGGAATTGGAAATGCTCTTCGTCTATCGTCCCGAACCGGGAGAGCTCGATCGTGATCTTCTCGACAGGCCTGACATCGTTGTCACGCCGGACCTGGTCGATCACTTTAAGCATGTTTTTGATCAAAGAGGATTCGTGCATATTTCCTTAACATATCCGCGGGATCGGCTCAGTCATAGGCATGCCCAGGATCTTTTGGCCGCCCACCGCTGTCTTTAAGTAAACCCGTGACTTTCTCTGTGTCAGTACTTCGCCGATGATAGAGGCGTTTTTACCTTGAGGGTGGCTTTTTAAGACTTTCAGGGCTCCTGCCGCGTCGCGGTTACTGACAAAAAAGACCATTTTGCCTTCATTCGCGATATCCAAAAGCTCAAGTCCGAGAATTTCGCTTAGATGTCGGCAGGAATGCGTAACCGGGATCTTTTTCTCTTCCAAAAGAAACGAATAGCCGGATGCGGCTGCGATCTCGTTGGTTACCGCAGCAACCCCGCCGCGCGTAGCGTCGCGCATGAAACGTATTTCAATATTTGCTTGAAGGAGAGATTTTACAATATCCCATAGCGAATTGCAATCACTTTTTATATCGGTTTTATAAGAAAACTGCTCCCTTGCCAAAAGGATGCTCAAGCCATGCTGGGCAATGGGGCCATTGATCAAGATCGCGTCGCAAGGTTTGATCCCGCTGGCCTTCAACGGTTTTTTCACCAGTCCTAATCCCGTAGTATTGATAAATATCTTGTCCGCCTTGCCCCGCGGCACGACCTTTGTGTCCCCGGCCACGATCTTGACGTTCTGCGCCCTGGCCTCGCGGCCCATGGATAAAACAATCTTTTTTAAGGTCTCACCAGGGAGCCCTTCTTCTAAAATAAAGCCTGCGGTGATGTATTTGGGCTCAGCTGCGCACGCAGCGAGGTCATTGATCGTGCCGCACACAGCGAGTTTTCCGATGTCCCCTCCCGGAAAAAAGAGCGGGTCCACCACAAAAGAATCCGTAGTCATCGCATACGCACCTTTGGAAAGGCCGAAAACAGCCGCATCGTCCAGTTCGTCTAAATATTCATTGGAAAAGGCCGATGCGAAGACATCGCTGATCAACTGATGCGTCAGCGTCCCCCCACCCCCGTATGAAAGCGTGATCTTATCCATGATAACTCCACTCCGTCGCGCCAACTGTCCTGTACTCACCGCTTGTATCTGATGTTTTCACCGCTCAGGTCGATTTCTTAACGCCGAAGGTCTTTCGCATCTCGGCGGCTGAAGAACTCGTCCCGATGCCTCTGCATCGGGACTCAAACACTTCAACCGTTCCGAGATTGTCCTGCCGATCGGCAGGACCTCGGAATACCCTCAATGCTCAAGCATGCTTCGGCTAAAATCGACATTCGCTCGAAAACATCAGATCCAATCTTGTTAAGCTTAAGCCCAGCGCAATGTCCCTGTTCAAGCACACAATCAGGGATTTTTTGGCAAACGTTGACAAGCCTGCCTGACGGCAGTCAGGGAATTAGGGCAAGCGACGTGCCCGACAC